>JAOARA010000279.1 GCA_025211115.1 Roseicyclus sp.
CATCGAGGCCAGGTTGCAGGCCGTGTCATCGAGGAACATGTATTCCGAGCACGGGTTCGAGCCGCGGATCGCGCCGTCTTCGGGGCAGGTGTGCCAGGCGTTCACGGTGTCGTGGAACTGGATGCCCGGATCGGCGCAGGCCCATGCGGCATGGCCCACCTTTTCCCAAAGCTCCCGCGCCTTGACCGTCTTGGTCGGCTCGCCACTGATGCGGCTGATCAGCTGCCAGTCGTCATCGTTCTCGACGGCCTTGAGGAAGGCGTCGGTGACGCGGATCGAGTTGTTGGAGTTCTGGCCGGAAACCGAGCTGTAGGCTTCGCTGTCCCAATCGGTGTCATAGGTCGGGAACTCGATCGAGGTGTAGCCCTGACGCGCGTAGTCCAGCACGCGCTTGATGTAGGTCTCGGGGATCGCGGCGGATTTCGCGGCGCGGATCGCCTTTTTCAGCGTCTCGTTCTTGGTCGGCTCAACGCCATCTTCCAGCAGGCCGTCCCACTCGCGGATCGCGGTGAAGATCGCGTTCAGCATCTTCTCGTGGGTCTTGGAGCCCGCGACGAGGCTGGCGACCTTCTGTTCCTCGATCACCTTCCAGTCGATGAAGGCCTCGATATCGGGGTGGTCGGCGTCGACGATCACCATCTTGGCCGCGCGGCGCGTGGTGCCGCCCGACTTGATCGCGCCCGCCGCGCGGTCGCCGATCTTGAGAAAGCCCATCAGGCCCGACGACTTGCCGCCGCCCGACAGCTTCTCGCCCTCGCCGCGCAGGTGGCTGAAGTTGGTGCCGGTGCCCGAGCCATATTTGAACAGGCGCGCCTCGCGCACCCAAAGGTCCATGATGCCGCCCTCGTTCACGAGGTCGTCGGCGACGGACTGGATGAAGCAGGCGTGCGGCTGCGGGTGTTCGTAGGCGCTGGTCGACTTGGTCAGCTTGCCGCTTTGCCAATCGACGTAGAAATGCCCCTGGCTCGGGCCGTCGATGCCGTAAGCCCAGTGCAGGCCGGTGTTGAACCACTGCGGGCTGTTGGGCGCTGCCATCTGGCGCGCCAGCATCAGCTGCATTTCGTCGAAATAGGCGCGGGCGTCGTCCTCGGTGGTGAAATAGCCACCCTTCCAGCCCCAGTAGCACCACGCGCCCGCAAGGCGGCGGAACACCTGCTTGGCCGAGGTCTCGCCGCCGTAACGCTGGTCCTCGGGCAAGGCGGCAAGGGCGGCCTCATCGGCGACGTGGCGCCACAGGAAGCTGGGGACGCCCTTTTCCTTCACGGGCTTCAGGGCCGCGGGCACGCCGGCCTTGCGGAAATACTTCTGCGCGATGACGTCCGAGGCCACCTGGCTCCAGCCCACGGGCACCTCGACGGCGTCGAGCTTGAAGACCACGGTGCCGTCGGGATTGCGGATTTCCGACGTGGTGGTGGTGAATTCCAGATCAGCATACGCATCTGCGCCGGCACGGGTGAATCTACGGTCGATCTTCATGGATTACTGCCTCTTCTAGCCCTGGTTCGCTCCGCGCGGTCTGCCAGCGTCGTTGCGCTCTGACCGTCTTGGTCTTGAAGGCAAGAAGGCATCCCCCGGTCCGGATACACCGGCCCGCCACACCCCTTGCGGGATGTGCCTGGATGTCCATGTCGGGATTTCTCCCTGCCCCCCGCCGACGCACCATATGTTGTGGTGTCTCAATCGGCTCGCACAATCTGACGTAGGAGGGGTCGGAGGGTCAATCGTTTTTTTGGCAGCCGGGGCGGCAAATTTGGGTTGAAAACGCCGCCCCTTTCCGTCCCTCCGCCGGGGTCACGATTCTGATCGCACGCGGTCCGGCATCCCTCGTCGGCGGATATCGTTGTTTTTCGCAGGGATAGCGCCGCAGGTTGAAGTATCACCCAAGGTCCGAGGCCCAAGGGCATCCTATCCTTCGTCGCTGCCCGCTGCTGCCAAAGATATGGCAGATGCACCACAGGCAAGCCCCCGGATGCGCTCCACGCCACTACATGACGGCTGGGTTACAGCGCGATGACACTAGATGTGGTGTGTTGCGGGACTGGTCGGGGCGGCGAGATTCGAACTCACGACCCCCTGTACCCAAAACAGGTGCGCTACCAGACTGCGCCACGCCCCGACCTGATGCCGCTCTTAGCGCCGCCGGGCGGGGCAGCGCAACCCCGCAAGATCACTCGACCGGGCAGGGCCAGGCGGCGGTCTCCTGCAGGATGGCGGGGTGACGCATCTGGTCGCCCGCGGACAGGCCCAGCTGGTCGGACATGCCGCCGTTGATCTCGAGCACATACTGGATGTCGGGAATACCCGGCGTCGGCTGCCCCTGCGCATCCACGAGGAAGCCGCTGGGCACCGGCGTCTCGTCGAGCGGGACGGCGTTTTCATGGATGTGAACGATCGCGCCGGTTTCATCGGCAAAGATCATGTCGAGCGGGATCAACGTGTTCTTCATCCAGAACGCCACCGTGTTGGCGCGGTCGTAGACGAACAGCATGCCCACCATGCGCGGCATCTCGGGCACGTTCATGAGCCCCTGCGCCCGCGTCTCGGGCGTGTCCGCGACGGCGACACGGAAGCGGACCGAGCCGAACTCGCCCCGGATCTCGACGCGATCCTCGGAGCAGGCCGCAGCAGCCTGTGTGACAGGGGCTGCGGCCAGAACCAGGGCCGCGACGAAAAACCGGAACGGGCGCATCGGCGCTATCCTTTACACGTAATCCCAGGCGCGCACC
>JAOARA010000280.1 GCA_025211115.1 Roseicyclus sp.
GTGTAGATCATCACCGCCGGGTCTTCGGCGGCGGTGTCGGCGGAGGCCCGCAGCCGCGGGCCGCAGATGAGGTCATCGAACCCGAGGACCGGCGCGCGCGCCGCCCCGGTGGTGCTGGTCGTGGAGAGCCCCGGCAGGTCAGGCGCCAGCGCCATGATGCGGGGCAGGGTGGCGGCGTCGGTGACGATGGCCGCGGCCTCGCTGTCGGACAGCCGGTAGCGCAGGGCGTCTTCCCCGAAGAGCGTGAAGAGCGGCAGCGACACCGCGCCGAGCTTCATCGCGGCGAAATGGGTGACCAGCACGGCGGGGTGCTGCGGCAGCAGCACGGCGACGCGGTTGCCGCGGGTGATGCCGCGGGCTGCCAGCGCCGCGGCCAGCGCATCCGAGGCGCGCTTGAGCTGACCATAGGTCAAGCTCTCGCGCCGCCCGTCGCCGTGGCGGTGGATCACCGCAACGCGATCGGGGGCCACCGCGGCCCAGTCGTCGCAACAGGCGCGCGCGATGTTGAAGCGGCGCGGCATGTCCCAGCGGAAGCCCGCGCGCAGCGCCTCCCACCCGGCGCGCTGCGTGAACAGGCGCCGGTCGGGCGTGTCAGGCATCGGAGATGACGGTGAGGGTCGGCAGCGCGGTCAGGTTGAGGCCTAGCGCCTGGTAGCCCGCCAGGGACAGCCGCGAGCCAGACCCCTGGTCGCCCCCAGAGGGGCGCAGCGTGACCACGATCGTGCGCCCGTCCTCGGCCACGACGCGGCCCGGCCCCTCTTCGGTGACCAGCGGCGTCTCGAGCCAGAGGCCCGGCTGGGTGGCATCGCCGAGGCTTGTGACGGAAAACCCGATGAATTGCCCCTCCCCGGTCGGGGCGGCCGGGGCGGCAGGCACAAGGGCCGCGGTCGCCGCGGTATCCACCTCGGTGGGTCCACCGACGGGCGGTGTCTCGATCACCAAGGGCTCGGGCGCGTCGCGCCCCCCGAAAAGGCCGCCGCTGAAAAGGCCGTTATCGCCGCCGAACCCACCGGTGCAAGCGCCGAGGGACAGCAGGCCAAAAGCAAGGATCGCGCGTTTCATGCGGCGCAACCTAGGGCCATTCGCAGGCCGCTTCAACAGCGCGGACGCAGATGCTTGCCGCCGCGCGATGTCGCGCTTACGTTGCCCGCATGGACAGCACAGCCCCCCTCATCGACCCTTACCTGCGTGCGATCAGCTACCTGCGCGTTTCGGTCACCGACCGTTGCGATTTCCGCTGCGTCTACTGCATGGCCGAGAACATGACCTTCCTTCCCAAGAAGGAGCTTCTGACGCTCGAGGAACTGGACCGGATGTGTTCCACCTTCGTGCGTCTGGGCGTGGAAAAGCTGCGCATCACCGGCGGCGAGCCGCTGGTGCGGCGGGACATCATGACCTTTTTCCGCGGCATGACCCGGCACCTCGAGGCCGGCACGCTCAAGGAACTGACGCTGACGACCAACGGCAGCCAGCTCAAGCGCTTCGCGGGCGAGCTTTACGATGCGGGCGTGCGGCGGGTGAACGTGTCGCTCGACACGCTCGACGAGAAGAAATTCGCCGACATCACGCGCTGGGGCCGCCTGCCGCAGGTGCTGGAGGGGATCGACGCCGCGCAGGCCGCGGGGCTGCGGGTCAAGATCAACGCGGTGGCGCTCAAGGGCTTCAACGAGGACGAGCTGTTCGACCTGCAGGCCTGGTGCGCGAGCCGCGACATGGACCTGACCTTCATCGAGGTCATGCCGATGGGCGATCTCGGCAACGAGGACCGGCTGGATCAGTACTGGTCGCTCAAAGACCTGCGCGCGCGGCTGGCCGAGCGGTTCACGCTGGTGGACCTTGCCGAGCGGACGGGCGGGCCCGCGCGGCATGTCCGGCTCGAGGAGACCGGGCAGAAGATCGGCTTCATCACGCCGCTGACGCATAATTTCTGCGAAAGCTGCAACCGCGTGCGGCTGACCTGCACGGGCGAGCTTTACATGTGCCTCGGGCAGGAGGACATGGCCGACCTGCGCGCGCCCTTGCGCGCCTCAAGGGATGATGCGCTGCTCGAAGACGCGATCCGCGCCGCCATCCTGCGCAAGCCCAAGGGGCATGATTTCGACTATTCCCGCCAGACCGTCGCCGGTCAGGTCAGCCGCCACATGAGCCACACGGGTGGCTGACGCGGCAGCACCCGGACGGCTGCGGCCCGCCCTGACGCTGGCGACAGCCGGGGCGGTCAGCCTGTTCGCCGTCCTGCTGGTCCACGAGTTCCTCGCCTTCGGCACCCAGCCCAACGACCTGATCGCGCCCGCGGGCGCGGTCTGCGTGGCACCGCCCTGCCTGACCACGGCGACGGTGGTGACGGGCCTTGTGGCAAAGGCCATCGGCGCGGGCGTCGTCTTTGCGATCATCGGGGCGGTCTGGACGGCGGGCCGGGCGCGCTGGCTGATCGCGGGCGGGTTCTTCGCGCTGCAATACCTGTGGTCGCTCGTGGGCATCGCCTCGGGCTACCGGGGGCATTTCGGCACCGCATGGGCGTGGTGGGAACCCTTCGCGGACCTGCTCTGGCACCCGGTCACCACGCCTGCGCTGCTCATGGCGGGGCTGGTGGGCTGTCTCGGGCTCGACCGGCTGGTCAAGCCGTGGCGGATGGGCCTGGCCTGACGCTCAGGGGGCGCTACCGTCGGTCGCGGCGCGGGCCGTGAGGGCGGGGCCGGAGGGGCCGATCAGGACCAGCGCGCCGGTGTCGTCGATGTCGAAGGCGTAGACCCCGGCCAATGCGTCGAACATCCGGCGCTCTTGCGCCATCACCGCCTCGGGACAGGCCATCAGGGTGGTCGCTATCGCGCCGAACGCCAGCCCCTCGCCGGTCATCTCTGCAGCCCCGTTGAACCCGTTGCACGATCCGTTGCCGAAAACCCGGCCCGCGGCGTCGAAGCCGAGCGTGGCCTGCCCCGCCTCGAGAACATCAGCGCCGCCGATCTCCTCGACCACCCATGTCCTTCCCGTCAGCAGCGCCCAGGGGTCGCCGCCGCAGCCGGTCAGCGTTTCATCGCCCATCGACAGCGCCACGGTCTCGGGGTGCGGCAGGCCGCTCATGGTGTCGCGGCAGAGCTCGGCACGGCGTTCGAGGACGACATGCAGCGCGCGGGTGGGATCGCTGGCGGTGACGATGATGTCACCACTGGCCGACAGGTCGCCGTCGGTCACCTGAAGCGAGACCTCCTCGAACCCCGCGCGGGCGAGCGACAGGCTGCCCCGCGCGACCGTGACCGACCAGAACGGCTCGTTCCCCCCGGCCCGGAATGCCCCCTCGACGAGCGGCAGGGCCGTGCGGCATTGGCCAAGGCCCGCGCCCGCGACGGACACCAACGCGCGGTCGCCGCGCAGCCAGAGCCATGTCGCCGGTTCCTCCGCCGCCGCGAAGCGCGCGCCCGAGGCGGCCGGGACGGGCTGCAACACGATCCGCGCACCGCCGCGGCCCAGCACCGCGGCCTCGCCCGCGAAGCCGAGCCGGTAAGGCCCGTCCGCGCAACGCAGCGCCGAGGTAAAGCCGATGGGTTGGAACCGGGGCAGGACAAGCGCGCCAAGTTCCGTGGCGCCACTCGTGACGGGCACCGGATCGGAGAGCCACAGGACCTGCCCCTCGATGGCAAGGCCCGCGCGCAGGGTGGCGTCGGTGCCGGAGGGTATCCCGAGCGTGAAGGGGATCGGCACCTGACGCCCCTCGCTCGGGATGCGCGCCTCGGCCAGAAGGGTGCCGTCAGGGCCGGTCGCCTCGAGCAGCAGGACAGCCTCGGGCGGCAGGGCCATCCGGTCGAGATAGGTCGCGCTGCCGGTCAGGCTGCGCATCTCCTGCGCGGTGGCGGGGCCTGCGGGCGCGAGGGCCGCGGCCAAGGCTGCGGCAAGGGCGAGACGGGCGGAACGGGGGGCGGGCATGGCGCGGCTCCGGCTGGGGGTCCTGCCCGAGATAAGCGCGCCGTGGCCGACATGGAACAGGCGAGGTGCCGCGCCCGAGGGAGCGCGGCACCCCGAAGGTGCAGCCCGGCGCAGGGGCCGGGTGCGGGCGCGGTCGCGCGATGCGGCTCAGGCCGCGGGCAGGCGGCGCTCGACGATCTCGGCCCACCAGCTGCAGCCCGCCGGGATGGCCTCGTCGTTGAAGTTGTATTTCGGGTGATGGACATGCGCCGTGTCGCCGTTGCCGACGAGGATATACGCCCCCGGCCGCGCGTTCGACATGAAGGCGAAATCCTCGCCCCCCATCACCAGCGGCGCCTCGGCGCAATCGCCCGAGACGGCGCGGGCGACCTCGGCGGCGAACTCGGTCTGCTCGTCCGAGTTGACCATCACCGGGTAGTTCCGCGTGTAGTCCAGCGTCGCGGAGCCGCCGAACATCGTGGCGGTGCCTTCGACGATGGCGGTCATGCGCTCTTCGGCCAGGTCGCGGATCTCGGGGTCGAGCGTGCGCACGGTGCCCTTGAGCGTCACCGTGTCGGGGATGACGTTGAACGCCTTGGACGAGGTCTCGAAGCTGGTGACCGAGACGACGATGGACTTGACCGGATCGGCGTTGCGGCTGGCGATGGTCTGCAGCGCCAGCACCATGTGGCTGGCCAGAACGGTGCTGTCCACCGTCTCGTGCGGCTTGGCGGCATGACCGCCGCGGCCGTTGACCTTGATCTCGAAGATATCCGTCGCGGCAAAGAACGGGCCCGAGCGGATGGCGAAACTGCCGGTCGGCACGCCGGGCCAGTTGTGCATCCCGTAGACCTCTTCGATGTTCCACCGCTCCATCATGCCGTCGTCGACCATCTCCTTGCCGCCGCCGCCGCCCTCTTCGGCGGGCTGGAAGATCACCGCGACCGTGCCGTCGAAATTACGCGTCTCGGCCAGATACTTGGCCGCGCCCAGCAGCATGGCGGTGTGCCCGTCATGGCCGCAGGCATGCATCGCGCCGGGGGTCTTGGAGGCGTAGTCGACGCCCGTCTCCTCGTGGATCGGCAGCGCGTCCATGTCGGCGCGCAGCCCGATGGTGCGGCCCGAGCTGTTCGACTTGCCCTTGATGATGCCGACGACGCCCGTGCGCCCGATGCCGGTGACGATCTCGTCACAGCCGAAGTCCTTGAGCTTCTCGGCCACCAGCGCAGAGGTGCGGTGGGTGTCGAACAGGATCTCGGGGTGTTCGTGGATGTCGCGGCGCCACTCGGTGATCTCGGGCAGCAGCTCGGCGAAGCGGTTCTTGACGGGCATGTCGGTCGGTCTCCTTTTGCTCACACCGCCCTGAGACGGCGTGTGGCTCTTGATTGCTCACACCGCCTTGAGGCGGCGTTCGACGATTTCGGCGAAGAAGCTCATGCCGTAGGGCATCGCCTCGTCGTCGAAAACGTATTTCGGGTGGTGGCACATGGCGCTGTCGCCATTGCCGAGGAAGACGTAAGCGCCGGGGCGTTCCTCCAGCATGTAGCTGAAATCCTCGGACGGCATGATCGGATCGACATCGTCGTCGACCGCGTTGGCGACCGCGCGGGCGGCCTCGACGGCATGGGCCGCGCCCTCGGCGTCGTTGATCGTCACCGGGTAGCCGGGGTGCCAGATCACTTGCGCCTCGGCACCGAAGGCCGCCGCCGTGTGGGTGGCGACCTCGCGGATGCGGCCCTCCATGATCGCGCGGTATTCGGGGTCGAGGGTGCGCACGGTTCCCTCCATCCGGGCGACATCGGGGATGATGTTGGAGGCGTTGGAATCCGTCTTGAACGTGCCCACGGTCAGCACAACGCGGCGCAGCGCATCGACGTTGCGCGACACGATGGAATGCAGCGCGATCACGATATGGGCGGCCACCAGCGTGGTATCGACCGCCTTGTGCGGCTCGGCGGCATGGCCGCCCTTGCCCTGCACGACGATCTCGAACTCGTCCGAGCTGGCCTGAAGCGGCCCCGGCCGCGTGACGATGGTGCCCACGGGAATGCCCGGCGCGTTGTGGATGCCGTAGACCTCGTCGACCTGCCAGCGGGTGAAGAGCCCGTCGTCGATCATCGCCTTGGCCCCTGCCCCACCTTCCTCGGCGGGCTGGAAGATCAGGACGACCGTGCCGTCGAAATTCCGCGTCTCGGCGAGGTATTTCGCGGCCCCCAGCAGCATCGAGGTATGCCCGTCATGCCCGCAGGCATGCATCTTGCCGGGCACGGTCGACGCGTAGTCGAGCCCGGTTTCCTCATGGATCGGCAGCGCGTCCATGTCGGCGCGCAGCCCGATGGCGCGCCCCGGCCCGCGGCCCCGGATGATGCCGACGACGCCGGTTTGCCCGACGCCTTCGGTCACCTCGTCCACGCCGAATTCGCGCAGCTTTTCGGCCACGAAGGCCGCGGTCTCATGCACCTCGTAGAGCAGTTCGGGGGTCTGGTGCAGGTGACGGCGCCAGCCCGTGACCTCGGGCAACATCTCGGCGAAGCGGTTCCGGATCGGCATGGTCGTCTTCCTTCAATAACCCCCCGCGCCCCTCAGGCGGCGGGCATGCGTCGTTCGACGAGTTCCGCGAAGAAGCTGCACCCATAGGGGATGGCCTCGTCGTTGAAGTCGTATTCGGGGTGGTGGACACCGGCGGTCTCGCCGTTGCCGACATTGACGAAGGCACCGGGCCGGGCGTTGAGCA
>JAOARA010000033.1 GCA_025211115.1 Roseicyclus sp.
CGGGAAACGGCGTTCCCTCGATCCCATGACGACATCCGCGTCTCCCCCCTCGGACGGCCAGCGCCGTCTCGACCGCTCGGCGATCCGTATCGCGCGGCTCCTGTCGCGGCATGGCGCGTTTGCCGCGGTGCCGCATGGCGCGCTGGTGCGGCTGGTCGCCGCCTGCTCCACCGCGCGCTTCGCGCCGGGCGAGGCGCTGATGCGGCAGGGCGAGGCGGGCGAGGCGGCCTTTCTGCTTCTGTCGGGGGCCGTTGTGGTCGAGGTTCAGGGCAACCTCGGGCGCAGCGTCGTCGCCCGGCTGCAGGAGGGCGAGCTGGTGGGCGAGCTGGCGGTCTTCGCCAAGACGCCGCGCACCGCCACCGTCCGGGCCGAGGTGCCGACCGAGGCGCTGGTCATCGCCAATGACACGATCCGCGCCGCGGCCCTGCAGGAGCCGGATATCGTGATGTCGGTGATCGCGGCGCTCGGCACCCGGATCGGGCAGGTCAACGCCGCGCTGGTGACCCTGACACAGGCCAGCCGCGCGCTGTCGGAGGGGCGGTTCTCGCCCGAGATGCTGGATACGCTCAACCGGCAGGCCGACGAGCTGGCGCATTTCGCCAGGGTCTTCCGCGACATGGCCGCGGAGATCGAGGAAAAGCGCACGCTGCGTCACGAGATGGAGACCGCCGCCGCGATCCAGCGCGCCTTTCTGCCCTCCGGGGTGCCGCGCGGCGGGGCCGCCGACCGGGTCGAGATCGCCGCCCGCATGGTGCCCGCGCGCCATGTCGGCGGGGATTTCTACGATTTCTTCCGCATCGGCGAGCGGACGCTTGCCGTCGCGGTGGGCGACGTGTCCGGCAAGGGCACGCCGGCGGCGATGTTCATGGGCGTGGCGCGCACGGTGCTCAAGACCGTGACCCGCGATCTCTGCGCCGCAGGGCCCCCGGCCGAGGGGCAGGCGGGGGCCATCCTGTCGCGGGTCAATGATGCGCTGGCCGAGGACAACGCCTCCTCGATGTTCGTCACGCTGGCGCTGGGGCTGCTCGATCTCGACACCGGCACGCTGGACCTTGCCACCGCGGGCCATGAAGAGGCGGTGATGCTGCGCGCCGGGGCGGCGGCGCCCGAGCCTGTGGCCGTCAGCGGCCCGGCGCTGGGGCTGTTCGAGGGGGTAAGCGTCACCAGCCGCAGCCTGCGGCTTGCGCCGGGCGACCGGATCGTCCTTGCCACCGATGGCGTGACCGAGGCTTTCGACAGCGACCGCCATGTCTTTGGCTGGGACCGGTTCCTCGCGGCGCTACCGGGCGAGGGGGCCGGGGCGGAGGCGTCGGTCGAGACGCTCTTCGCGGCGGTGGCGGGCTTCGTGGGCGATGCGCCGCCCTCGGACGACATCACGGCGCTGGTGTTGCGCTACCTCGGTCCGCCGGGCGGCAGGTGATCTGCAGGACATTCTCCTGCCCCTCGCGCGCATAGGCCAGCGCGCTGGCCGTCTCGCTGATCAGCTTGAGGCCGAAGCCGCCGATCTGCGCGGTCTCCAGATCCTGCATCGCGGCGGCCGCGGGCCGGTCCAGCGGATCGAAGGGGGTGCCGTTGTCGCGGATCTCGGCGGTGACGGCCTCGGCCCCGATGCGGATCGTGACCCTGAGCCGGGGCGCGGCGATGCCGTCGAAGGCGTAGGAGACGACATTGGCCACCGCCTCGTTGAGGCAAAGCTTCATGTCGCCGATCACCCGTGCATCAAGCCCGGCCCCCTCGGTCTGCGCGGCATACCAGTCGTTCAGCCGGGCCACCGCGGACAGGCGGGGCGGCAGGTCGATGGTGGCGTCCGACGTGTCCTGCGCGGCGGGCGGCATCAGCCGAAGGCAGCGCGCGCCGCGGCCTCGTCCTCGACCACGGGCACCAGCGTGTCGACGCCGGTCGAGCTCAGCACGCGCCGGGCGGCTTCGTTCGGGCCGAGGATCACCAGCGTGCCGCCGCGCCGCGCGATGGGCTTGGCGGTCGACACGATCAGCCGGACGCCGATCGAAGCCATGAAGCCGACGCCCCGCATGTCGAGGATCACCCGGTCCTGCGCCCCCGCGATGACGCTCAGCGGCATCTCGATCTCGCTGCTGCCCGCGATGTCGAGGTCACCCTCGAGCGACACCATGAGGATATCACCGTCGATCTGGCCCTGTTCGATCTTCATGCCGCTCTTTCCGTTCGTGCTGTGCCGTGAGGATACGCCGTCATCTTTCGATAATCGCCCGGCCTGCGCGACGCTAGGCCCAAGTTGTTACAGTTCGGTGACACCCGGCCCGGCCGCTCGTGGCGCGTCGGGTGGGGCCGGTTCCAGCGAGGCGGCACCCTGCATCCGGCCCGCTTCACGCAGCGCGGCGGTGGCGGCATTCGCCTTTTCGATCTTGCGCTGCGCCTCGATCTGCAGGGCCTGGCCGACCAGCAGGGCGAAATCGTGGTTGCTTTCCATCTCCTTCAGCAGCTTGCCGCGCGGCAGGACGAAGATGCGCCCCTCCTCGGCCATCACGACGCCGGCGGTCGCGGGCGCGTTGTGGATCACGGTGATCTCGCCGATCAGGTCGCCTGCGGTCAGCGTGGCGACCTCGTGGCCATGGGCGGTGACGGTTGCACGGCCCCGCGCAAGGTAGACCACCGCGCCGGCCGGTGCGCCCTGCCGGGTGATGACATGCCCCTCGGGCACGTCGCGCCACTCCCCGATCCGCAGCATCTGGCGGGCCGCCAGCGGCGGCAGCGAGGGGAAATGCGCGGCCAGCAACTCGGTTTCCTCGTCGCGGAAGCGGCTGCGCATCCGCAACAGCGCGTGCCGCGTCAGGCCGATCAGCGACAGCACCACCCAGAAGGACTGGATCACCGCCGAGGAAAGGTTGAACGCCTCGCCGAGGCTGACCAGCACCAGCGAGGCCGCGACCAGGTTCAGCACCGTGTAGGCCACCGAACTGCCGCGCAGAAAGCCCAGTTGCAGCGCGCCGTAGGCCAGCACGTAGACCGCGGCCCCCACGAGGCCGAGCCCGGCGAAAAGCGACACCCCGATCATGAAATACGCACGTCAACAAATGTCATGCGTTCTGGGTCGCATGACGGGGTGCGACGGGTCAAACGATAATGCCGCGGGAAAAAAGAGCGGGGGCGCGTGCCCCCGGCTCAATCGCCGAGCTTGGCATGCACCTCGTCAAGGTCGATCTCGCCCACGGGCATCTTGTTGCCGGGGTTCTCGAAGTCGTATTTGAACAGCTCGAAATCGCGGTGGTAGATCTCGTAGACCAGATGCATCGACAGGTCGTCGAAGTAATCCTCGACCGGATGCGCGCGCTTGGGGCCGTGCCCCTCGCTTTCGTTGAAACGGGGCACCTGTTGCAGGTCGATGGGCTGCGGTGTCTCGACCGCGTCGAGCACGCTCTGCATCCCCTCGTTGAATTTCTCGGTCCAGAAGATGTTGTCGTAGCGCCCGCCGTTCACGATCAGCGTCGAGACATGGCCCGACATCGCCGACCAGTGGATGTCAGGCTCCATCGGGCGGCGCCAGCGAATCGTGTCGCGCGCGAACAGAAGGAAGCGGCGGAAGCTGGCGATCTGGTCGAACTCGCCCTTGCCGTCGTCGCCGCCCACCTCGATCCCGTATTTCTGGATCAGGAGCGGCACAAGGTTCCCCCGGTAGCGCTTGCCGTTGCGCTGGATGCCGCAGATCTTGTCGAAAAAGCTGGACAGGATGCGCGTGTAGGGGTTGCGCACGCAGGTGAAGGTGTAGGTCCGCCGCCCCTTCACGCGGTCCGCGATGGCCTGCTGGCTGGCCTCCATCGACCATTTGTGCATCCCGCCGGTCGCATCGTGGATGTCGCCGTCGAAATAGGCGCCGTTGTCGGAATAATAGAGGATCTGACCGATGGTCGAGCAGGCGCATTTCGGCACCACGCGGTAGACCATGCTCTCGCTTTGCGTCATCCAGGTTCCGGGAAACCCCATACTCTCGGCCTCTTTACTACATGTGCCCGAGCCTGTGCCGGAAAGCGGCGGGCGCGGGCCAATCAACGCGTGTGTCTTCCGTCTTCGTTAGCTATTAGTATGCGAACAATAAGGAAAGACCGAGGCGTGTTGTTTCTGCGATGGCGAAGATTGCCTTCATTCTGTTGTGTCACAAGGACCCCGACGCGATCGTTCTCCAGGCCCGCCGCCTGACGGCGACCGGGGATTTCGTCTCGATCCACTTCGACGCGCGTGCCGATGCGGCGCAATATGCCCGTATCACCTCGGAGCTGGCTGACAATCCCGGCGTGGTCTTCGCCACCAAGCGCGTCAAGTGCGGCTGGGGCGCATGGAGCCTCGTGCGGGCCACGCTCAACGCCGTCGAGGCGGCCGAGGCGGCCTTTCCGGAGGCCACGCATTTCTACATGCTGTCGGGCGATTGCATCTCGGTGAAATCGGCCGCCTATGCCCATCGCTTCCTCGACGCGCATGACCGCGACTACATCGAAAGCTTCGATTTCTTCAAATCGGACTGGATCAAGACCGGCTTCAAGGAAGAGCGGCTGATCTACCGGCACTGGTTCAACGAGCGCACGCAGAAATGGCTGTTCTACCGCAGTTTCGACCTGCAGAAGGCGCTGGGGCTGACGCGTCAGATCCCCGCCGACATCGAGGTGCAGATCGGCAGCCAATGGTGGTGCCTGCGCCGCCGCACCATCGAGACGATCCTGCAGTTCTGCCGCGACCGGCGCGACGTGGTGCGCTTTTTCTCGACCACCTGGATTCCCGACGAGACCTTCTTCCAGACCCTCGTGCGCCACCTTGTCCCCGCGCGCGAGATCGAAAGCCGCACGCTGACCTTCAAGATGTTCAGCGATTACGGCATGCCCGTCACCTTCTACAACGACCATTACGACCTGCTGGTCGCGCAGGATTTCCTCTTTGCCCGCAAGATCAGCCCCGAGGCGTCCCTGCTCAAGGAGCGGCTTGGCGCGCTGTGGGAATCGGACCGGGTCGAGTTCGCCACCAGCCAGGAGGGCGAAAAGCTGCACGCCTTCCTCACCGGGCGCGGGCGGATCGGGCGGCGCTACGGCACGCGGTTCTGGGAACGCGAAAGCACGCTGGGGCCTGACCGAAACCTTTACATGCTGGTCTGCAAGAAATGGCATGTCGCCAAGCGGATGCTTCATGCGGCCTCGGACCGGCTCGACATCAAGGGGGTGGAATACCTCTTTGACGAGGCCTCCTGCCCCTTGCCGCACCTGGGCGGGATCGAGCGGACGCTGGAAAAGCGCAACCGTCACCGCCGGGCACTGATGCGGATGCTGTTCGACTACCACGACACCGACCGGCTGCTGGTCTGCATCGACCCGGCGAACATCGAGCTGATGCGCGATTTCATGTCGGACCGGTCCAACGCGCGCATCCTCGAGTTGCAATGCATCTTCGACGACCAGTATCTCATCGGGCACGCGCATCGCGTGGGTCTTGCCACCAGCGACACGCCGGACGAGGTGATCGGGCGGATGCTGCCCACGCTGCGCCACGAGTTCGCCGACGAGTCGGTGCGCATCCGCGACGCCGAGTTCCCGCGCCACTGGCGCATCCGCCAGGACCGCAGCACGGCGGACAACGCGCAGGTGCTTGCCGATTTCTTCGGCACCGGGCAGGACGCGGCCCACGCGCTTGCCCAGACCCCGTTTCTCTTCGACGACTGACAGGAAAACCCGATGCCCTACGCCTATGACGACCAGAACATCTTCGCCAAGATCCTGCGCGGCGAGATCCCCAACCAGACCGTTGTCGAGACCGAGCATACGCTCGCCTTCAACGACATCTACCCGCAGGCCCCGGTGCATGTTCTCGTGATCCCCAAGGGCCCTTACGTCTGCGCCGACCATTTCGCGCTCGAGGCGTCCGAGGCCGAGATCGTGGATTTCTGGCGCACCGTGGGCCGCATCTGCGCCGAGAAGGGCCTTCAGCCCGGCGAGGGCGGGCAGGGCTACCGCACCATCTCGAACGCCGGCGAGGTCGCCGTGCAGGAGGTGCCGCATTACCACGTCCACATCCTCTCGGGCCGTCCGATGGGGCGGATGCTGCAACCCGCGAAGGACTGAGCGCGACATCGCGGGGCAGGGCGCGCCCTTGCCCGGCCCCGTGTGACCTGCCATATCCGCACCGACCACCCATGACGGAGCCTATCGCCATGCCCATCGCCCCGCCCGAAACCGAGATCGTTTCCGCCTGGCGCGTCGCCTGCGACGGCGGCGAGGGGGCGCTGGGTCATCCGCGCGTCTGGCTGTCGCTCTCGCCCGCCACCGGCGAGGTCGAGTGCGGCTATTGCGACAAGAAGTTCATCCACGAAGACTTCGCGGATCGCGCGCAGAAGACCGGCTGACCCGCCTCACATCATCAGCAGCTCCTGAACCCCGCATTGCAGGGTGACGCGGCCGGTTTCCCGTTCGATGAACTCGGCGATGGCGTGGCCTGACCATGCTTCGACCGGGCGGCCATCCAGCGTGGCGCCGCCACCGATGGTGGTTCCGGTCGCGCCGTCGATGCTGGTATAGGTGACGGTCCCCTCCGTTCCGTCCGAACAGCGAAACTCGGCCCGGCCGACGGTGCTGTCCCAGGTCCCGTCGCAGGTGGCGCCGCTGTAAAGTTCGCCGTAGACCGTGCCGGTGTCCCAGCCGACCGAGCCGCCGACGAAGAGCGTATCGCCGCCGATGCAGGCGACGACATGGGAACAGCTTTCGGGCTCGCCCTCGCGCAGCACGCAGGCGGGATCGAGCCGCATCTGGGCCTGGGCCGCCCCGGCGAAAAACACGGTCGCAGCCAGCGCCAGCGCGGGGTAGAACGGGCGCGAACAGGCTTGGAGGGCATCATGGCATTCGGAACTGGTCATCATCTTCACCTCGTTGATGGCTCGGCCTTCATCTTCCGCGCCTACCATGCGTTGCCGCCGCTGACGCGGAAGTCGGACGGGCTTCCAATTGGGGCGGTGTCGGGCTTTTGCAACATGATCCACCGCATGATCGAGGCCAACACCGGCCCCGATGCGCCGACCCATGCCGCCGTCGTCTTCGACAAGGGCAGCCACACGTTCCGCAACGACCTCTACGATCTCTACAAGGCCAACCGCGAGGCGATGCCCGAGGACCTGCGCCCGCAGATCCCGCTGACGCGCGAGGCGACGCGCGCCTTCAACATCGCCTGTCTCGAGCTGGCGAATTACGAGGCCGACGACATCATCGCCACGCTGGCACGGCAGGCGCGCGAGGCGGGGGGGCGCGTGACGATCATTTCCTCGGACAAGGACCTGATGCAGCTGGTCGGCGGCGGGGTCGAGATGTTCGACGCGATGAAGAACACCCGCATCGACAGCGAGGGGGTCGAGGCCAAGTTCGGGGTCCAGCCCGACAAGGTCGTCGATGTGCAGGCGCTGGCGGGGGATTCGGTCGACAACATCCCCGGCGCGCCGGGGATCGGGATCAAGACGGCGGCGCTCCTGATCAACGAATACGGGGATCTCGAGACGCTTCTCGAACGGGCGGGCGAGATCAAGCAGCCCAAGCGCCGCCAGACACTGATCGAGCATGCCGAACAGATCCGCCTGTCGAAACGGCTGGTCACGCTGGATGACAAGGTGCCGCTGGATGAGACGCTCGATGACCTCGAGGTGAAGGAGCCCGACCCGGATATCCTGCTGGAGTTCCTCGGGAAAATGGAGTTCCGCACGCTCACCAAGCGCATCGCCGACGGGTTCGGCGTGGAGGCACCGGCCATCCCCGACACCGACCCCGGCGGGGCGGAGCCCGCGGGCGAGGATGCACTGACGATGCCGCCGATGGATACCTCGGCCTACGAGGTGGTGCGCGATGCGGGCGCCTTGCAGGTATGGATCGACCGCGCCCACGCGCGGGGCGAGATCGCCATCGACACCGAGACCACGGGGCTGAACGAGATGACCGCCGATCTGGTCGGCATCTCGCTGGCGACCGCGCCGGGCGTCGCCTGTTACATCCCGCTGGCCCACAGGGCCGAGGGGGGCGACGGCCTCTTTGGGTCGGACGCGCTGGCCGAGGGGCAGATGGGGCTGGAGGAGGCGCTGGCGCTTCTGAAGCCGATGCTGGAGGACGCTAGCGTCCTGAAAATCCTGCAAAACGCCAAGTACGACGTGAAGATCCTCGCCCGCTACGGGATCGAGGTCGCCCCCATCGACGACACGATGCTGATGTCCTACGCGATGAACGCAGGGCTTCACGGGCACGGCATGGACGCGCTGTCGGAGCGGTATCTTTCGCATACGCCGATCCCGATCAAGTCCTTGCTGGGAAGCGGAAAATCCCAGATCACATTCGACCGGGTCAGCATTGCCGATGCCGCGCCCTATGCCGCCGAGGATGCGGATGTGACGTGGCGGTTGTGGCAGACCTTCCGCCCGCAGCTGCACCGCGCGCAGGTGGCGACCGTCTACGAGACGCTGGAGCGCCCGCTGGTGCCGGTGCTGGCGCGGATGGAGATGGCGGGGATCAAGGTGGACCGCGATGTTCTCAGCCGCATGTCCAACGCCTTCGCGCAGAAGATGGCGGGGCTGGAGGCCGAGATCCACGAGCTTGCGGGAGAGGCCTTCAACGTCGGATCGCCCGCGCAGCTGGGTGAGATTCTGTTTGAAAAGATGGGCTTGGAGGGCGGCAAGAAGGGCAAGACCGGCAAGTATTCCACGCCCGCCGACGTGCTGGAGGATCTTGCGACCGAGCATGACCTGCCGGGGCGCGTGCTGGACTGGCGGCAGCTGTCCAAGCTGAAATCGACCTACACCGACGCGCTTCAGGACCATATCAACCCCGAGACGGGGCGCGTTCACACCTCCTACGTCATTGCGGGGGCGAACACCGGGCGGCTGGCGTCGACCGATCCGAACCTGCAGAACATTCCCGTGCGCAGCGAGGAAGGCCGCCGCATCCGGGAGGCCTTTGTCGCAGACAAAGGTAAAGTTCTGGTTTCCCTCGACTACTCCCAGATCGAGCTGCGCATCCTGGCGCATATCGCCGGGATCGACGCGCTGAAACAGGCCTTCCGCGAGGGGCAGGACATCCACGCCGCGACCGCGGCGGAGATGTTCGGTGTGCCGCTCGACCAGATGACGCCGGACGTGCGGCGGCAGGCCAAGGCGATCAATTTCGGGGGGATCTACGGGATCTCGGGCTTCGGCCTTGCGCGCAACCTGCGCATCCCGCGGGCCGAGGCGCAGGGCTTCATCGACCGCTATTTCGAACGCTTCCCCGGCATCCGCGATTACATGGACGAGACGAAAGCCTTTGCGAAATCAAAGGGCTATGTCCAGACGCTCTTCGGGCGCAAGATCCATACGCCCGAGATCAACGCCAAGGGCCCGACCGCCGGTTTCGCGCAGCGCGCGGCGATC
>JAOARA010000281.1 GCA_025211115.1 Roseicyclus sp.
ATGCTGACCTGCGACGCCTTCGGCGTGCTGCCCCCCATCGCGCGGCTGACGCCGGCGCAGGCGATGTATCACTTCCTGTCCGGCTTCACCTCGAAGGGGGCGGGAACCGAGCGCGGCGTGACCGAGCCGGAGCCGACCTTTTCGACCTGTTTCGGCGCCCCCTTCATGCCGCGCCGCCCCGAGGTCTACGGCAAGCTTCTGCAGGAAAAGATCGCCACCCACGGCGCGACCTGCTGGCTGGTCAACACCGGCTGGACCGGTGGCGCCTACGGGACGGGCTCGCGCATGCCGATCCGCGCCACCCGCGCGCTGCTGACCGCGGCGCTGGACGGCACGCTGAACAAGGGCGAGTTCCGGCGCGACCCGAATTTCGGCTTCGACGTGCCGCTGACCTGCCGCGGCGTGCCCGACATCCTGCTCGACCCGCGCCGGACGTGGAACGATGCGGCGGCCTATGACCGGCAGGCGCAGAAGCTGGTGCAGATGTTCGCCGACAACTTCGCGCAATACGTGCCTTACATCGACGACGACGTGAAAGCCGCCGCGATTTCGTGATACCCTTCGCCCTGCGCCTGACCCGTTGGTCGGCGCAGGGCGAGGCAGGCAAGCGGGATCGGCAAATGATGCGGGCGAGTGTCGGAACGGTGGTGGTCCTTGGCGGGATGCTTTGGGCAGCGTCGGTGGTCGCGCAAGAGCTGCCGAACCCCTATGCCTCGGACCTGGTCGATAGCCTTGTCCACGGCGTCTATTGCGCCGAAGCGCCCATCGACCTCGAAGAGGCGCCCGATACCGCCGCCGGTGTCGTCAACATCGTGCCCGTGCTGCCCGAGATGCGGCGCATCACCACGCTGGTTCCGGCTCAACTCGGCATCGGTTTCGGTGTCCTCGTCGAGGCGCGGGAGGGGCTGGTGCTCGACCCGCTGGTCGTGACGATCACGCACCCGCCCTATCCCGACAGCGGCGTCGAGGTGGAACGCTGGGTGACCGGCATCGACGGCGAGGGGCCGGGGCTGATCGGCTTCAGCTTCGAGCTTGAAAGCGAGCTTGTGACCGGCCCCTGGACCTTCGAGGCCGAGCACGAGGGCGAGATCGTCTTCAGCGTCAGCTTCGAGGTTGTGCCGCCCGCGCTGTTCCCCGATCTGGCGCAGGGCTGCGCGGGGGCGATCCTGTCCTGACGGCGGGGTCAGCCCATCAGCCCGCGCCGCACCAGGTTCGCGCCGGCGACCACCAGCACGATCAGCGTCAGCTTGCGGAACATCTCGGGGTTCAGCCGGTCCGACATCCGGAAGCCCACCTGCATGCCCAGGAAGGCAGGGATCAGCAGGGCCGCCGACCACGGCAGGGTCACGGCGTTCAACACGCCCGATTGCACATGCCCTGCCAGCAGGCTGACCGAGCCCAGGCCGTAGACGACCCCCTGCACCAGCATCTGCTTGGCCTTGGGCGTTTCCAGCGCGATCAGGTAAAGCACCGTGGGCGGCCCCCATGTGCCCGTCAGCCCGCCGATCCCCCCCGCCAGCAGGCCCACGCCCCATTCCGACGCGCGCCGCCACGCGGGTGCGATGTGGAACCGCACGCCAAGCAGCTGGATCAGCGACAGCACCACCACCGGCACGCCGAGGACGAGGTAGAAGGTCTGTGTCGGGATGGCCGTCACGAATTGCGCGACGAGGACGATCATCACGCAGACGATCAGGATGTAGCGCCAGTATTCGCGCAGCGCCTCGCCCGCCTGCGACCACGGGTAGCGCATGACCTGCAGCAGGTTCGACATCACGATCGGCAGGATGATTCCCGCCACCGCGACCAGCGGATCGAGGAACAGCGACAGCCCAGATATCATGATCAGCGGCATGGCAAAGCCGATGGAGCCCTTCACGAATCCCGCCACCAGCGTGACCCCACAGGCCGCGATGAAACCCCACAAGGGCATGAGTTGCATGGTGTCGTGAAGCATGACCGTCTCCCGTCGGCGTGTTATCTACTGCAGCGACGGGCACGCTGCACCGCAAAAACGACGCGACACTTTCGTGCGCAGCTGCGACAAAACAGGTATTTTTGTTGCGCTGCACCTGCAAAGGCCCTAAGTCAGCCGGAACGCCCCAAGGGCGGCCCACATGCCTTATCGAAGGAGACCGACCATGCCCCGTGACGGACAGCCGATCCCCGAAAGCCAGACGATCCTGCCGGGTCTGCTGGACCTGACCGCCGCCGCCGTTGCGCCCGCCGAGGCGCTGCTGGCCACGGCGCGTTCGCGCCTTCTGGCCGAGGTCACGGTCGACGGCCGCATCTCGGGCGGCGCGATCGAGGCGAACCAGACCGCGGCGCATGGGCTGGCGTGGCTGGCCACCTATGTCGAATCGCTGCGCCAGATGCAGGCCTGGGCCACCCGGCTGCAGGGCGACGGCAAGTTCGGCGAGGTCGAGCAGCTGATCCTCCAGATCGCATTCGGCGAATACCTCTGGCAGCTTCAGGGCGGCATCCAGATGAACCAGGCCGAGGTCGTGCGCCCGCAGGACCTGGGCCTGACGCAGGAAGACCAGCGCGGGCTGATGACGCCCGAGGTGATGACCCTGACCCAGTCGGGCAACACGCAGGCCGCGCGGATGCGGCTGGTGGAGCTGATGCAGGAACGCCGGGCCGAGATCACCGTGGGGGCCAGCGGCCTCGACGAGGAGCTGGAGATGATCCGCGAGCAGTTCCGCCGCTACGCGCTCGACAAGGTCGCGCCCCATGCCCACGAGTGGCACCTGAAGGACGAGTTGATCCCGATGGAGGTGATCGACGAGCTGGCCGAGATGGGCGTCTTCGGCCTGACCATCCCCGAGGAACATGGCGGTTTCGGCCTGTCCAAGGCCTCGATGTGCGTCGTCTCGGAAGAATTGAGCCGCGGCTACATCGGCGTGGGTTCGCTCGGCACCCGGTCCGAGATCGCGGCCGAGCTGATCCTTGCCGGCGGCACGGATGAGCAAAAGGCCAAGTGGCTTCCCGGCCTCGCGTCGGGCGAGATCCTGCCGACCGCCGTCTTCACCGAGCCGAACACCGGTTCGGACCTTGGCAGCCTGCGCACGCGCGCGGTGAAGAACGAGGCGGGCGACTGGGTGCTGAACGGCAACAAGACCTGGATCACCCACGCGTCGCGCACCCATGTGATGACGGTTCTGGCCCGCACCATCCCCGACACGACCGACTACCGCGGCCTGTCGATGTTCCTGGCCGAGAAGACGCCGGGCGACGACGCCAACCCGTTCCCCGACGAAGGCATCTCGGGCGGCGAGATCGAGGTGCTGGGCTACCGCGGGATGAAGGAATACACCGTCAACTTCGACGATTTCACCGTGAAGGGCGAGAACCTCCTGGGCGGCGAGGAAGGGCAGGGCTTCAAGCAGCTCATGCAGACCTTCGAGAGCGCCCGCATCCAGACCGCCGCGCGCGCCATCGGCGTGGCACAGGCGGCGCTGGACGAGGGGATGCAATACGCCGAGGACCGCAAGCAGTTCGGCAAGCCGCTGATCGCCTTCCCGCGCGTGGCCAACAAGCTGGCGATGATGGCGGTCGAGATCATGGTCGCGCGTCAGCTGACCTATTTCTCGGCCTGGGAAAAGGACAACGACCGCCGCTGCGACCTCGAGGCGGGGATGGCCAAGCTGCTGGGGGCGCGCGTGGCCTGGGCCTGTGCCGACAACGCGCTGCAGATCCACGGCGGCAACGGCTTCGCGCTGGAATACAAGATCAGCCGCATCTTGTGCGACGCCCGCATCCTCAACATCTTCGAGGGTGCCGCCGAGATCCAGGCGCAGGTCATCGCGCGGCGTCTGCTGGGCTGATCGCGCCGGACCGACCTTTGAGAGCCGCCAGTGACGAACCGGTCGCTGGCGGCTATGTCTTTGGCATGACCTGCTTCGACCGCTCCGAGTCAAAGACCAAGACCTGATGCGCGCCTTCCTTGCCATCCCGATCCCTTCCGAGACGACCGAGGCGCTGGTGCGCCTGCAATCGGCGATCCCGGCCGGCAAGCCGGTGCCCGAGGAAAACCTGCACCTCACGCTGGCCTTTCTGGAGACCGCGCCCGACGCGGCGCTCGAGGATCTGAACGAGATGCTCGAGGCGCTGCGCGCGGCCCCGGTCGAAATCCGCTTCACCGAGCTGGACAGTTTCACCGAGCTTGAGCGCGGCCTGGTCTTTGCCGCCGTCGAGCGGACCGAGCCGCTGCAGGCACTGCATGACCGGGTGGCTGCGCTCTGCCGGTCGGCGGGCCTCGAGCTGCCGCGGCGGCGCTTCCGGCCGCATGTCACGCTGATGCGCGCCCGTCGCCAGCCCGCTGGCCCGGACCGCGACCGGCTGGCGGCGATGTTGGGGCCGGTGCCGGGCCTGCCGGGGTTCACCGCGCGGGCGATGACGCTCTACCGCTCCACGCTGACCCCGCGCGGCGCGCTGCACGAACCCCTCGCCAGCTATCCGTTGAGCGGCTGAGATCAGCGCGCGCCCTCGGCCGCGCGGGCCGCGATCAGGTCGACAAGCCGCTGCCGCGCCGGGGGCAGGGGCCTGTCGCCCAGCGAGGGGGCAAGGTGTTCGGACAGGAAATGCCCGGTCGTGCGCAGCCCCTCGACCACCTCGGCCGGATCGCCGCCCGCGACGCCGCGCATCACGCCCGGCAGCGGCAACAGCCGCGCGGCCCATTCTCCCGCGCCTGCACGCGACACCGCCCGCCCCGTGCGCGGCGAGACATAGGCAAGGTCTTGCGTCACGCCCGTCGCCGCGCAGGACGTGAGGTCGAGGCCGAAGCCGGTTTCCTCCAGAAGCGCCAGTTCCCAGCCGAGATAGGCCTCGGCCCATCGCTCCGCCCCCAGCCCGTCGAGCAGCACGAGGCTGCGGGCGTGAAGCGCCGGGTAGGCGTGGCGCTCCGGCAGGGCGAAGGAGAGAAGCGCGCAGACCGCGTTCAGCCCCGCCAGCGCCAGCCGGTCGCCCATCGCCTCG
>JAOARA010000282.1 GCA_025211115.1 Roseicyclus sp.
CGCCTGCGCGGTCTGCCTACGCTTCGGCATCTCACCAACCACCAGCGTGGAGAATCCAGGGATGTATCGCACCACCGCACTTGCGCTCGTCGGCGGCCTCATGGGCAGCGCCGCGGTCGCACAAGATCTGACGCCCGTCACTTTCGGCACAAACTGGCTGGCACAGGCCGAGCATGGCGGCTTCTACCAGTCCGTCGCCGATGGCACCTATGCCGAATGCGGCCTTGACGTGACCATCGTCTCGGGCGGCCCGCAGGTGAACAACCGCGCGCTCCTGATGGCAGATCGCATCCAGTTCCACATGGGCGGCGACCTGTTGCAGGCGTTCAACGCCGTGGCCGAGGACGTGCCGGTTGTCGCCGTGGCCGCGACCTTCCAGAAGCATCCGCAGGTGATCCTGGCTCACCCGGGCGTGGCCGACAGCTGGGACGAGTTGAAGGACCTGACGCTCCTGATCGGGGACAACGGCTTCACCTCCTATTACCAGTGGATGATCGCCGCCCACGGCTTCACCGTCGAACAGCGCCAGCCCTACACGTTCAACCCGGCGCCCTTCCTTGCCGATGACCAGCTGGGGATGCAGGGCTTCCTGTCCTCGGAACCCTATCTCGTGGAGCGTGAGGGCGGCTTCACACCCAATGTCTTCCTGATCGCGGATGCGGGCTACGCCACCTACGCCACCACGATCGAGACCATGGCGAGCACGATCGAGGAAAGCCCCGAGGTCGTGGAATGCTTCGTCGAGGGGTCGATCCTCGGCTGGTACAACTACCTTTACGGCGACAATGCCGGGGCCAACGCGATGATCCTCGAGGCCAACCCGGACATGACGCAGGACAAGATCGACTATGCCATCGGCAAGATGATCGAATACGGCATCGTCGATTCGGGCGACGCGCTGACGCTGGGCATCGGGGCGATGACCGACGAGACCGTCGGCGGCTTCTACGAGGCGATGGTCGAGGCGGGCGTTGTCGAGGCCGGGCTCGACTGGCAGTCGGCCTACACGACGCAATTCGTCAACGCGGGTCTCGGGCTCGAGCTGCGGCCCCAGTGATCCGATCCGGTGACCTGACCCGGTGACCCGAACCATGGCGGTCCGCCTTGCCGCGGGCCGCCCCCGTCCTCTAGCCTTCGAGGGATCATGGCCGTTCGTCCCCACGAAACCCTGCCGCTCGGGCAGCGCCCGCCGCTGCTGCGGCTGACCCATGTCGACAAGATCTTCGGCGGCGACGTGGTCGCGCTGAAGGACATGTCCCTTCAGGTGAACCAGGGCGATTTCATCTCGCTTCTCGGCCCATCGGGCTGCGGCAAGTCCACCGCGCTGCGCATCATCTCGGACCTGATGCACCCCACCCGCGGGCGGGTGGCGTGGGAAGGCGGGCACGGACGCGGCGACCTGGGTGTGGTGTTCCAGGAACCGACCCTGATGCCCTGGGCCACGGTGGCGCAGAATGTCTGGCTGCCGTTCCGGCTGGCGGGCAAAAGCTATGCCGAGGTCAAGGACGACGTGCTCGAGGTGCTGCGCCTCGTCGGTCTCGAGAAATTCCTGAACGCCTACCCGCGCGAACTGTCGGGCGGGATGAAGATGCGCGTCTCGATCGCGCGGGCCATCGTCACGAACCCGCGGCTGATCCTGATGGACGAGCCTTTCGCCGCGCTGGACGAGATCACGCGCCACAAGCTGAACAACGACCTGCTGAAGCTCAAGGACCAGATCGGCTGCACGGTGATCTTCGTGACGCACTCGGTCTTCGAGAGCGTGTTCCTGTCCGACCGCATCGTCGTCATGGCCGCGCGCCCCGGTCGCGTGCTGACCGAGCTTCAGGTCGACGCCCCCTACCCCCGCGGCGAGGAATTCCGCACCTCGCCCGAATATGCCGCCCATGCGCGGCGCGCCTCGGAGGCGCTGAAGGAAGCGATGGGAGAACCCGCATGAGCCTTGCCGACGACCAGACGCTGGGCACGACCGAAACCCGCGACGAAGACGAGATGCGCCGCGCCCGCGCCGCACGGGTCGAGCGCACCGCGAAATGGGCGCTGCCCGTGGGCATCATGGTGCTGGCCATCCTCGGTTGGGGCTGGATCGTCAGCGCCAATGACATCCCGCATTACATCCTGCCGGGGCCGGATCGCGTCTGGGGCAGCCTTGTCGATGACTGGGCCATGCTGATCGACGCGGCCTACCTGACCGGCTGGATCACGCTTCTGGCGCTGCTGCTGGCGGTGGTGGGCGGCGCGGGGCTGGCCATCCTGTTCAACCAGTCGAAGATGCTGGAGCTGAGCTTCTACCCCTATGCCGTGATCCTGCAGGTGACGCCCGTCGTCTCCATCGCGCCGCTGATCTTCATCTATGTCGACAGCAAGGTCGCGGGGATGCTGCTGTGCGCCTGGCTGGTCGCGTTCTTTCCGGTGCTCAGTTCGACCACACTGGGACTGAACAGCGTCGATCACAACCTGCGCGACCTGTTCCGCATCTACGGCGCGAACCGCTGGCAACGCCTGCGCTACCTGCAACTTCCCTCGGCGCTGCCATATTTCCTTGGCGGCCTGAAGATCGCCGGGGGCCTCAGCCTGATCGGCGCGGTGGTGGCCGAGCTGGTCGCGGGCACGGGCGGCATCGGGTCGGGCCTTGCCTTCCGCATCCAGGAGGCGGGATATCGCCTCAACATCGCCCGCATGTTCGCGGCGCTGGCGCTGGTGGCGGCGATGGGCGTCTTCATCTTCGCGGCCCTCAGCGTGCTGTCGCACCTGCTGCTGCGCAATTGGCACGAAAGCGCCGTGAGCCGAGAGACATGATGGATTTCACCCAGCTGCCGCATGGCGACATCACGCTGACCAATGTCACCGTTCCCGCCTGCCTGATCGGGCAGGAGGGCGACCTGATCCGCACCGACATCTCGATCTCGGGCGGGCGCATCGCCGGGCCGCAGCCCATCGCGGTGGACATGAAGGGGGCGATGGTCTTTCCGGCCTTCGTCGACATGCACACGCATCTCGACAAGGGCCATATCTGGCCGCGCAGCCCCAACCCCGACGGCAGTTTCATGGGCGCGCTGACGACCGTGCGCGCCGACAGCTCCGCGCGCTGGAGTGCTGCCGACCTGCGCCCGCGGATGGAATTCTCGCTGCGCTGCGCCCATGCCCATGGCACCCGTGCGATCCGCACGCATCTGGACAGCATCGCGCCGCAGGACGACATCACCTGGCCCGTCTTCCGCGAGCTGCAGGCCGAGTGGGCGGGCCGTATCGCGCTACAGGCCGTCTGCCTGATCGGCTGCGACAAGTGGACGGATGACAGCGGCGCCTTCGGCCACACCGCCGACCTCGTGGCCGCGACGAAGGGCGGTGTGCTGGGCATGGTCACCTACCCGATGGACGACCTGCGCGAGCGCATCCGGGGCTTCTTCGCCCAGGCCGGGGCGCGCGGGCTGGACGCCGATTTCCACGTCGACGAGACGATGGACGCCAGCGTCGAGACGCTGCGCGACATCGCCGAGCTGAAGATGGAGACGGGGTTTTCGGGTCGCGTCGTCGTGGGGCATTGCTGCTCGCTGTCCGCGCAGGACGAGGCCCGCGCGATGGACACGCTCGACCTGGTGGCACGCGCGGGCATCGACGTGGTCAGCCTGCCGATGTGCAACCTCTATTTGCAGGACCGCACGGCGCAGGGCACCGCCCGCACGCCGCGCCGCCGGGGGATCACGCTGGTCCACGAGATGCGCGCGCGCGGCATCCGGGTCAGCTTCGCCTCGGACAACACGCGCGATCCGTTCTACGCCTATGGCGACATGGACATGCTCGAGGTCATGCGCGAGGCGACGCGGATCGGGCACCTCGACCATTCGCGCAGCGACTGGACGACAAGTTTTCTTACCGATCCGGCGGCAAGTTGCGGCTTCGAGGCCCCCTCGCTGGCCGAGGGGGCACCCGCCGACCTCGTGATCGTCAAGGCACGCAGCTGGACCGAGCTGTTCGCGCGGCCGCAGGCCGACCGGATCGTGCTGCGCCGGGGCGAGCAGATCGACCGCAG
>JAOARA010000283.1 GCA_025211115.1 Roseicyclus sp.
CCGCGTGGTCGAGACCGAGCGGATCTCCTTCGTCGGCAACCGCGCCTATTCCGACCGGCGCCTGCGCCGGGTGCTGGAAAGCACGCAGGCGGGCCTGTTCCGCGCGATCATCCGCCGCGACACCTTCATCGCGGAGCGCATTGCGCTGGACCGCCAGCTTCTGACGGATTTCTACCAGGATCGCGGTTACGTCGATTTCCAGATCCTGAGCGTGACGCCGGAACTGGCGCGCGGCCGGGACGCCTATTTCGTGACCTTCAACATCCGTGAAGGTCAGAGTTTCGAGATCGGCACGGTCACCGCACGGTCCGAGATCGAGGGCGTCGATGCCGGGGCCTACCAGGCCGCCATCGCGCTGCGCGCAGGCCAGACCTACAGCCCGCGGCTGATCGACAACACGATCACGCGTCTCGAGAACCTCGCCACCCAGCAAGGGCTGCGCTTCGTGCGGGTCGAGCCGGTCATCACGCGCAACGAAGCCGCGCGCACGCTGGACGTGGAATTCGTCATCAGCCGCGGTGAGCGCGTGTTCGTCGAGCGGATCGACATCGAGGGCAACGCCACCACGCTCGACCGCGTGATCCGCCGCCAGTTCACCACCGTCGAAGGCGACCCCTTCGATCCGCGCGCCATCCGCCAGGCGGCAGAGCGCCTGCGCGCGACCGGCTTCTTCGCGGACGTGCAGGTCGACGGCCGGCCCGGACCCGCGGCCGACCAGGTGATCGTCGACGTCGATGTCGAGGAGCAGCCGACCGGGTCGCTGGGCTTCTCGGCGAGCTTCTCGACCGACACGGGCGTCGGGCTTGCGGTGAACTTCTCGGAGTCGAATTTCCTCGGCCGGGGGCAGGCGCTGGCCTTCTCCTTCAACACCACCGACGGCAGCCGCGCGCTGGATTTCAACTTCACCGAACCGCAGTTCATGGCCCGCGACCTGAGCCTGAACCTGCGCCTGTTCTACTCGGAAACCTCGTCGCAGAACCGCAATTTCGACACGCTGGATATCGGCCTGCGCGGCGGCCTCGGCTTCCCCGTCAGCGAGTTCGGTCGCCTGAACGTCTATGCCGGGGTCGAGCAGAACGAGATCTCGAATGTGGGCGGCGTCTCGCCGATCATCGCGGCGGATGCAGGGTCGCGGCTGGCCGCTTACGTCGGCGCGCAATATTCCTACGACACGCGGGATCGCGGCATCGACCCGACGCGTGGCGTGCGGCTTCAGTTCGGCACGGAATACGCCGGGCTGGGCGGCGATGCGGAATACCTGCGCGCGACCTTCCTCGGGATCGCCGAGCAGCAGATCATGCGCGAGGAAGTGACCCTGCGCGCCAGTTTCGAGGCCGGCGCGATCGAGGCGCTCAGCGGCAACACGCGCTCCAGCGACCGGTTCTTCCTCAGCAGCCGCCAGATGCGCGGGTTCGAGCCCAACGGGCTGGGGCCGCGGGATCTGGAGGCAACTGGCCAGGACGCGCTTGGCGGCAATTACATGGCCGTTGCTCGCTTCGAAGCGGCATTCCCGCTCGGGCTGCCGGATGAATACGGTATCTCGGGCGGTGTGTTCTACGATGTCGGCACGGTCTGGGGGCTGGACAACCGCGATGGTGGGTCCAATGGAAGTGACGGTGCTGACCTTGTCGACGACAGCCTGATCTGGCGGCAGACCATCGGCCTGTCGGTCTTCTGGGACACGGCCATCGGCCCGCTGCGGTTCAACTTCTCGCATCCGCTCGCCTTCGAGAGCTATGACCTGACCCGTGAGTTCGACCTCACCATCGAGGCGCGGTTCTGAGGTCGGTGGCATGGGCCTTGCGGCGCGCGGCCTGATACGGCGTTTCCTTTTGCCGCTCATCGTGCCGGCGCTTTTCGGAGCGCCGGCCGCAGCGCAAGACGGGATGTTGCCGCTCGGCGCGCCCGTCCGCACGGCCGAGCCGTCGCCGCAGGGCTTTCCGATCGCGGTGCTGAACCAGGAACGGCTGCTGTCGCAATCGCTCTACGGCCAGCGCATCCAGCGCGAGGTGGAGGCGGCGGGCCTTGCCCTGTCGCAAGAGAACCGCCGCATCGAAACACGGCTCACCGAAGAGGAACTGCGCCTGACCGAGCAGCGCGCGACCATGTCGGCCGAGGATTTCCGCCCGCTGGCCGAGGACTTCGACACCCGCGTCGAGGGCATCCGCGCCGCCCAGGAAGCCAAGAGCCGCGCCCTTCAATCGCAGGCCGAGGCGGCGCAGGCGCAGTTCTTCGAACAGGCTTTCCCGGTTCTCATCGGGCTGTTGCGCGAACGCGGCGCGGCGGTGCTCATGGACAACCGCGCGGTGCTTCTGTCGGTCGAGGGGGCCGACATCACCGATGAGGCCATCGCGCTGGTCGATGCCGAGATCGGGGCGGGCGGCGACGCGCCGCTGATCGACCTCGACGGCACCGGCAGCCTGCCGCGCACCCCGCGGCAGGGGGCGGGCGAGGCCGCCGCACCCTGAGCGCGCTTGCCGCCGCGGGGCCGAGTTGCTACCAGACCCCAAAGGCCCGCGACGCCAGAGGATCCATGACCGCCGAGACCCCCACAACCGCCGACATCGACCTGATCCAGCGGATCATCCCGCACCGTTACCCGTTCCTGCTGGTGGACAAGGTGCGCGACATCGTGCCGTTCCAGTCCGCGGTCGGCATCAAGAATGTCACCATGAACGAGCCGCATTTCCAGGGCCATTTCCCCGGCGCGCCGATCATGCCCGGCGTGACGATCATCGAGGCGATGGCGCAGGCCGCCGCCGTGATGGTGGGCGTCTCGGCCGATCTCGTGGACAAGAAGATGCTGATCTACTTCATGGGCATCGACGGGGTGAAGTTCCGCCGCAAGGTGGTGCCGGGCGACGTGCTGGAGCTGCATGTCACCACTGTCCGGGGCAAGCCCGGCGGCAAGGTCTGGAAATTCGCGGGTCGCGCCATGGTCGAGGGCGAGATGGCCGCCGAGGCCGAGTTCACCGCGATGATGGACCTCGGGGCGGGCGCGGGGGCTGCCGGATGAGCATCGACGCCTCGGCCCGCGTCCACCCCTCGGCCGTGATCGAGGAGGGGGCCAGCATCGGCCCCGGCTGCGAGGTCGGCCCGTTCTGCGTCGTGGGCCGCGACGTGACGCTGGCTGCCGAGGTCACGCTGAAATCCCATGTCGTCGTCACCGGCTGGACCGAGATCGGCGAAGGCAGCACGATCTTTCCCTTCGCCAATGTCGGCGAGGTGCCGCAGGACCTGAAATACGCGGGCGAGAAGAGCCGCCTGATCGTGGGCAAGCGCAACCGCATCCGCGAAGGTGGGACCATGAACACCGGCACCGAGGGCGGTGGTGGCGTCACGCGGATCGGCGATGACGGCCTCTTCATGGCCGGTGCCCATGTCGCCCATGACGCGCAGGTCGGCGACCGCGTGATCATGGTCAACAATTCGGCGCTGGCGGGCCATTGCATCGTCGGGGACGATGTCATCATCGGCGGTCTGTCGGGCGTTCACCAATGGGTGCGCATCGGCAAGGGCGCGATCATCGGCGCGGTCACCATGGTGACCAATGACGTGATCCCCTATGGCCTCGTGCAGGGGCCACGCGGGGGCTTGGACGGTCTGAACCTGGTCGGGCTCAAGCGCCGCGGCGTCGCGCGCGAGGACATCATGGCGCTGCGCGCCGCCTTCCAGGCGCTGGCGCAGGGCGAGGGGGCCTTTCAGGACCGCGCCCGCCGCCTGACCGAGGACGAGGCCGGCCAGTCGCCCTATGTGCGCGAGATCGTCGAGTTCGTGCTGGGTGACAGCGACCGTTCCTTCCTCACGCCGGGCTGAGCCATGGGCCGCGCGATCATCGCGGGCGCGGGCGCGCTGCCGGGGCTGCTGGCCGAGGCTGGACCGGCCCTGATCGTGCGGCTCGAGGGCCAGCCGGGTGGCACCGACGGGGCCGATGTCGTCGCGCGGTTGGAGCGGTTGGGCGGCCTTTTCGCCGATCTGCGCGCGCGCGGTGTGACCGAGCTGTGCATGGCGGGTGCGATGCGGCGAACGGGCTTTGACCGCGCCGCGCTCGATGCGGAGACGGCCACGCTTCTGCCCGACCTCGAGGCCGCGATGGGGCAGGGGGATGACGCGCTCCTGCGCCGGATCGTGGCGATCTTCGAGGCCGAGGGCTTCGCCATCCGCGGTGCCCATGACTGGCGCCCCGACCTTGTCGCACCCGCGGGCGCGCTGCATGGCGAAGCGCGCCCCGAGGGCGACGCCGCCCGCGCGCGCGCCGTGCTTGCCGCACTCGGGCCGCATGACGTGGGACAGGCTGCCGTGGCGGCCAGGGGGCAGATGCTGGGGATCGAGACCTTGCAGGGCACCGACGCCATGCTCGACTTCGTCGCCGCCACCGCGCCCGGATCGGGCGGCGTGCTGGTGAAACGCGCCAAGCCGGGGCAGGACCTGCGCGTCGACATGCCCGCGATCGGCCCCGAGACGGTGGCGCGCGTGGCGCAAGCCGGCCTTTCGGGGATCGAGTTGCAAGCCGGGCATGTCCTGTTGCTCGACCCTGCCGCCGTCCGGGCGGCCTGCGCCGCGCATCACGTCAACCTCTGGGCGGTGCCATGACGCTGCGGCTGTTCCTTGTCGCGGGCGAGCCCTCGGGCGACCGGCTGGGGGCGGCGCTGATGGCAGGGCTGAAGCATCTTGTAGAAGAACCCATCGAGTTCCACGGCATCGGCGGCCCGATGATGCAGGCCGAGGGGCTGCAGACCCTCTTCCCGATGGAGGAGCTGTCGGTCATCGGCCTGACCGAGATCCTCGCCAATTACCGCCGCCTCGCCCGCCGCGTGACCGACACCGCGCAGGCGGTGCTGGCGATGAAGCCCGACGCGCTGATCACCATCGACATCCCCGAGTTCTCGCTGCGCGTCGCCTCCAAGGTCAAGGCCGCCGCCCCGCACCAGCCCACGGTGCATTACGTCGCCCCCACGGTCTGGGCCTGGCGACCCAAGCGCGCGCGCAAGATGGCGCGCAGCATCGACCATGTGCTCGCCCTGCTGCCGTTCGAGCCGCCCTACATGCAGGCCGAAGGCATGTCCTGCGATTTCGTGGGTCACCCCGTCGTGACCGAGCCACGGGCCTCCGAGGCCGAGATCGCGGCGTTTCAGGACAAGCACGGGCTGGGGAACGGGCCCAAGGTGCTGGTCCTGCCTGGCTCGCGCCGGTCCGAGATCGAGCGGCTTGCCCCCGTCTTCGGCGAGGCGCTGCGCCCGGTGCTGGCGCGCCACCCGGATGCGCAGGTGATCCTGCCCGCCGCCCCCGCGGTGGCGGGGTATCTGGGC
>JAOARA010000284.1 GCA_025211115.1 Roseicyclus sp.
GAGTGGCGCAGCCGCGCTTGGCGTGTGGCACAGGAGCGCTTGGCGCGTCGCACAGCTTCGATTGGCGCGTCGCACAGCTTCGATTGGCGCGTGGCGCAGCCGCGATTGGCGCGTGGCACCCCGGCTGCGGCAGCTGGCACGGCAGAGGCCGCGGCAGCGGGCGCGGCAGTAGACATGGTAGCCAGCACGCGGTCGGCGGCACTGGTGCCATCAGTTGGACCGGCACTGGGCCAGCACTTGGGCCCAGCCGCGGGGGCCGGAACACGGCACGGTGACGGGCGGGACGCCCTTCGGGGCGTGGTTTGCGCCGCGTCATGCCCGCGCGCGCGGCCTTTGCATTCGCTTGCAATCCCCGCGCGCCGCGGCCAGTCTCGCGCCCGGTGGATGCGCGACAGGGGAGGGGCCGTCATGACCACGTTTCGGGACAGGGTGATCGCGGGCGAGCCGCTGGTCGGAACCTTCATGAAGACGCCCAGCGTCGACATTCTCGAGGTGCTGATCCTCGCCGGGCTCGATTTCGTTTGCCTCGATGCCGAACACGCCCCCTTCGACCGGGCCACGGTGAACGCCTGCGGCGCCGTCGCACGGGCGGCGGGCTTTCCGCTGCTGGTGCGGGTGCCCTCGGCCGCGCCCTCCGAGATCGGCGCGGCGCTGGACCTGGGCGCGACGGGCGTCGTCGTGCCCCATGTCACCGACGCCGAGACGGCGGCCCGCGTCGCGCGCGCCGCGCGGTTCGGCCATGGCGGGCGGGGCTACGCGGGCTCGACCCGCTGGGCGGGCTTCGCCACCTCGGACATGGCCACGTTGCTGGCGCGCAGCCGGGACGAGACCGTCGTCTTCGCCCAGATCGAAGACCCCGAAGGGGTCGAGGCCTGCGAGGAGATCGCCGCCACGGCGGGCATCGACGCGCTGTTCCTCGGGCCCGCGGACCTGTCGGTCGCCTATGGCAAGACCGACCAGTCGAGCGCCGAACTGCTGGCCGCAACCGCCCGCGTGGGCCGCGCGGCCAAGGCGGCAGGCAAGGGCTATGCCACGTTCGTGCCCCATGCCGAGGCGGCCAAGGCCTTGGAGAGCCACGGGTTTTCCGCCTGGTTCGTGGCCTCGGAACATGCCTGGATGCTGGCGGGCGCGCGCGCCGTGCTCAAGGGGCTCGGGCGCGGCTGACCGCCGGGCGCAGTGCCGTGCAGACTGGCGGGTGCCCTGGCGGGAACCACGCGCGGGGCCGCTTGCCCGGTTCTTGCCGCATTTGCCGAAAATCCGACACGGTCCCGGCGCGAAAACTCCGCCGAGACTCCCCGCTTTTGCTGCACCTTGACCGCGGTTTTGCCGCGCGGCTCCGGCATTCATGCCCTGTCGCCGCCGAGAGCGGCCGACGCGAGCAGTGACCGTTCCGCCCGAGAAGCCCGCAGCAAGCGGCAAGGAGGCAAGCCCATGATCCGTTTCTTCACCACCCCCGCCCTGATCCTCGCCGCCGCCCTCGGCCTGTCGGCCTGTGTCGGCGGGGCGGACGTGTCGCGTAACGCGCCCTTCGACAGCATCGCCCCCGTGATCGAGGTGCCGACGCAGGATTGGTCGATCACCGGCTACGAGATCACCGTGCCGCGCACGTTGTCGGTGTCCGAGGCCAATTCGATCAAGCCCGCCGCCGATATCGTCTGGCGCGAGGATCCGCCGGGCGACCGTTACCAGCAGGTCGAGGGCATCCTCGAGCAGGCGCTGTCCGAGGTGTTCGTCCCGCGCGAGGACGCGCTGACCCCGGTCACCGTCAGCATCGAGCTGGTCGAGTTCCACGCCGTCACCCAACGCGCGCGCTACACCATCGGCGGGTCGCACGAGATCGTGTTCGTCCTGACCGTGCGCCATGCCGAGACCGGCGCGATCCTGTCGGGGCCGCGCCCGGTCGACCTGACCTTCCGCGCGCTGGGCGGGCAGGCCGCGATCGAAGCCGAGGCCGCGGGCATCACGCAGCGCGTGCGGATCGTCGAGCGCATCCAGGCCTGGGCGCGGACCGAGTTCCCGACGCCGACGCTGGGCTTCATTCCCGTCGCGCAGCTGGCGAACTGATCTTCCCCCGGACCGCCGGTCAAGCTAGAGGGGGCGCATGACAGCGCCCCTTTCGCCTTTGCCCGTCCTTCGCCTCAAGCCCAGGGCCGATGCCCGCAGCATCCGCCACGGCCATCCCTGGGCCTGGGCCGACGATCTTGTCCTCGACCGCCGTGCCCGTGCCGTCCCGGCGGGCGCGCTGGCCGTTCTGGAGGATGCCGAGCGTCAGCCGCTGGGCCTTGGCGTCGCCACGGTCGAGGCGAAGATCGGCCTGCGCCTGCTGGACCGCGACCCCGCCGCGGTGATCGACCGGGCCTGGTTCGACGCGCGGATCGGGGCCGCGCTGGCGCTGCGGTCGACGCTCTACGACGCGCCCTTCTACCGGCTGATCCATGCCGAGGGCGACGCGCTGCCCGGCCTGATCGTGGACCGGTTCGGCGAGGTGCTGGTGATGCAGCCCAACGCGATCTGGCTGGAAGAGCGCGAGGCCGATGTCGCCGCCGCGCTCTTGGCGGCCACGGGCTGCACCACCTTGATCAAGAACGGGACCGGCCGCGCGCGGGCGGCCGAGGGCTTGCCCGAGGTGACCGAGGTCCTGGCGGGGGCCGCGCCCGAGGGGCCGATCCCGGTGCCGATGAACGGCGCCACCTACATGGCCGACGTGATGGGCGGGCAGAAGACGGGCCTGTTCTACGACCAGCGCGACAACCACGCCTTTGCCGCGCGGCTGGCGCGAGGGGCGCGGGTGCTCGACGTGTTCTCCCATGTCGGCGGCTTCGCGCTGGCCGCGCTTGCGGCCGGGGCCGCGCGGGCGCTGGCGGTCGACGCCTCCGAGCCCGCGCTGGCGCTGGCGCGGGCAGGGGCCGCGGCGGGGGGCATGGATGACCGGCTCGAGACGCGGGCGGGCGATGCCTTTGCCGCGCTCGAGGCGCTGGGGGCGGAGGGGGCGCAGTTCGACCTCGTGATCTGTGATCCGCCGGCCTTTGCGCCCTCGAAACAGGCGCTGGACAAGGGGCTGCGCGCCTATGAGCGGGTGGCAAGACTGGCCGCGCCGCTGGTTGCGCCGGGGGGCGTGCTGATCCTGTGCTCGTGTTCCCATGCCGCCGACCTCGGGAAATTCCGCGCCGCCTGCCTGCGCGGGATCGGGCGGGCCGGGCGGTCGCCGCGGACCCTCCAGACCGGCTTTGCCGGGCCGGATCATCCGCAGCATCCGGCGCTGACCGAGACGGGGTATCTCAAGGCGGTGGCCTTTCGCCTGCTGCCATGAAGGCGGTGATCGACGCTTGCGTGCTCTATCCCACGGTTCTGCGCGAGATCGTGCTGGGCGTGGCGCGCGCGGGGCTGATCGCGCCGCTCTGGTCGGACCGCCTGCTCGAGGAATGGGCGCGCACCGCGGCGCGTCACGGGGGTGCGGCGGACGAGGCGCTGGCGCGCGGCGAGATCGCGGCCCTGTCGGCGGCGTTTCCGGGTGCGCGCATCGCCCATGACCCGGCGGCCGAGGCGGCGCTCTGGCTGCCCGATGCGGGCGACATCCATGTGCTCGCCACCGCGCTGGCGGGTGGGGCCGAGGCGATCATCACGCTGAACCTGCGGGATTTTCCCCGCTCCGAGCTGGCTCCGCACGGGGTCGAGGCGGTCCATCCCGACGCCTGCCTCTCCGCGCTGTGGCTGCAGCGGCCCGAGGCCGTGGCGGGCGTGGTGGCCGGGGTGCAGGCCACGGCCGAGCGGCTGTCGGGCGAGGCGCTGGCCCTGCGCCCGCTTCTGAAACGCGCGCGGCTGCCGCGGCTGGCCAAGGCGCTGGGGTAGGGGGCGGAAAACGCGCGTTTTCCGGGGCGGAAACCTGCAGGTTTCCGGTTTGGGAAAACTGCAGTTTTCCCCCGTTTTGCGTCGGCAAAACGCCCCCCGCCCCCGTTTTGCACGCGCAAAACGCGTCAGTCGCGCGGCAGCTCCTTGGCCCAGCGGGCCTCCAGCGCCTCGATGGCGCGGACGCGGTCCTCGGTCTTGGGGTGGCTCATCAGCCAGGCCGGCATCCCGCGCCCGGCCATGCCGGTCAGCCCCTCGAGCTTGAGGAACAGCGATTTCTGCGGCCCCGTGCCGATCCCCGCCTTGGTCAGAAGGGCCGCGGCATAGGCGTCGGCCTCGTATTCGTCCTGTCGGCTGAGCCGGGCGGCCAGCATCCCCGCAAGCATGTTGGCGATCCACACGCCGAGGCCCGGAATGAACCGCCCCAGCACGGTGGCCAGCGCCACGCGCACCGCGTTCTGGCCGGAAAAGTCGATCATCCGCCGCCGCGCATGACCCAGCGCCACATGGCCAAGTTCATGGGCGATGACGCTGGCCAGCTCCTCGCCCGTGACCTCGCCCGCCCGATACTTGTCGTAAAAGCCCCGCGTCAGGAAAATCCGCCCGTCGGGTGCGGCCAGGCCGTTGACCGGCTCGACCTCGTAGATGTTCACGCGGATGCGCTCGATCCCCAGCGCGCCGGCCATGCGGTCGGTCAGCGCCCTGAGCCTGGGGTCGGCCAGTTCGGTCGATTTCGCGTCCAGCTCGCGGCCCGTGCGCCAGGCCGAGAAGAGATACATCACCAGCGCGTAGCCGATGGCCAGAAGGATCGGGGTGAGCTTCAACATGGGGTGGATATGGGGCAAGCGCCTACATCCGGCAACGGGTCACCGTGCCGAGGCTGCAGGGTCAGGGCGGGGCCGTGCCGCGGTGGCGCAGGGCGGCGCGCAGCCACAGGGCGAAGGTGCCGGCACCTGCAAGCGCCGCCAGCAGCCCCGAAGCGCTGCCGAGAAGGTCTGCCAGCGCGAGGATGTCATCGGCGAAGGCCGCGCCGAGGCCGACGTAGAGCGTGACCCAGACGGCCTCGCCGGCGACGCCCGCGCGGGTGAAGCGGGCCCAGGGCAGGCGCGCCGCGCCGCCTGCGACATTCACGTAAGGCCCGAGCGGCGAGACGAGCCAGCGGCTGAAAAAGACCGCCCAAGCCCCCCGTTCGCGCAGGGCGGCGCTGGCCTTGCCCATCAGCGCCGCATGTTTGGGCGAGGGCGCATGCCCGGTCAGCATCCGCCCCCCCAAGCGGCCCAGCTGGTAGCCCGCCTGGTCGCCGATGACCGCACCCGCCAGCGCCGCCGCCCCGGCCTGCCACAACACAAGGTCACCCGCCGCCGCGAAGCCGCCCGCCGAGAGCATGATCAGCGAGGCGGGGATCGGCAGTGCAAGGCAGGAGAGGAAGGTCGCCGCCGCGATCAGCACGAGGCCGTAGACGGGCACGAGCGCCAGGATCGCCTCGGTCATTCGGCCCGCGCCCCGGCGATGGCCGCCTCGATCCCGGCGATCAGCTCGGGCAGGGGAATGCCCTCGGCCTCGGCGATCTGCGCCAGCGTGGGGCGGCGCCCGGTCTCGGGCAGGGCCGCGCGGATCACCTCGGGCGGCACCTCCCAGGAGCGGGCGATGTAGCCCGGTGTCATCCAGCCCGCGACGGGCTGCTGGCGGTGGGCCGGGTCGGCCCAGTAGATCGTGAAGAGCGTCAGGCGCACCGCGAAGACGAGCGCAACGGCGAGGGCGAGGCTGAAGCCCATCAGCGCGATGCGATGATGCTGCCAGAGATAGGTCAGGGTCGGAGTGCGGGGGGCGTTCACCGCCCCAGCTCGCGCATGCCGCGCTCGAGCCCCTCGAGGGTCATCGGCACCATGCGGTCCTCGAAGATCTGGCGGATCATGCCGATCGACTGCGTGTAGCCCCAGAGCCGTTCCTTCACCGGGTTGATCCAGAGGTGATCGGGCCATTGCGCGCGCGCGCGTTCCAGCCAGACCTGCCCCGCCTCCTCGTTCCAGTGCTCGTTCGCGCCACCGGCAAAGGCGATCTCGTAGGGCGACATCGAGGCGTCGCCCACGAAGATGCATTTGTAATCGGGCCCGTAGGTGGTCATCACCTCGTGGGTCGGGATCTGCTCGGTCCAGCGGCGGCGATTGTCGCGCCAGACGGCCTCGTACAGGCAGTTGTGGAAATAGTAGTATTCGAGATGCTTGAACTCGGCCTTGGCGGCCGAGAACAGCTCTTCGACGACGCGGATGTGGTCGTCCATCGAGCCGCCCACGTCGAGAAACAGGATCACCTTGACCGCGTTGCGCCGTTCGGGCCGCGTCCTCACGTCGAGCCAGCCCTGTTCGGCGGTCGCGCGGATCGTGCCGTCGAGGTCGAGCTCTTCGGCCGCGCCGTCGCGGGCCCATTGGCGCAGGCGCTTCAGGGCGACCTTGATGTTGCGGGTGCCAAGCTCGACGTCATCGGCGAAGTCTCTGAAATCGCGCTTGTCCCAGACCTTGACCGCGCGGCGGTGGCGGCTTTCGTGCTGCCCGATGCGCACCCCCTCGGGGTTGTAGCCATAGGCACCGAAGGGCGAGGTGCCGGCCGTCCCGATCCATTTCGAGCCGCCCTGGTGGCGGCCCTGTTGCTCGCGCAGGCGCTCGCGCAGCGTCTCCATCAGCTTGTCGAAGCCGCCAAGCGCCGCGATCTCGGCGCGTTCCTCGGGCGTCAGGTGCTTTTCGGCGAGCTTTTCCAGCCACTCGCGCGGGATCTCGGCGGCCTCGAGCACCTGCTCGGGGGTGATCTGCTCCAGCCCGCCGAAGGCATGGGCGAAGCACTGGTCGAACCGGTCGAGGTGGCGCTCGTCCTTCACCATCGCGGTGCGGGCGAGGTAGTAGAACCCGTCGACGTCATAGGTCACCAGCCCCGCCGAGACCCCTTCGAGAAAGGCGAGGTATTCCCGGAGGGAAACCGGGATGCGGGCAGAGCGGAGCGTGTCGAAGAAGGGCAGGAACATGTGCCCAGAGTGTCAGCCGGGGCCGGGGATCACAAGCATGGCGAAGGCCCCGATCAGGAAGCCCAGGATGCCGAAGATCGTCGCGTAATGCAGAAGGTCCAGCCGGTTGCCGCCGCGACGGCGCGCAGTCCAGAGCCCCAGCAGGATGCCGATCCCGCCCCCGATGATGTTCAGCATGCGTGTATCCTGCCTGTCGTCCTACGGCGAAAGGGCGGCCACCTCGGGCAGGCGGGCGCCGAGGGCCGCACTCGTGCCGAACCCATAGCGACCCCAGCCGAGGCTGTCGAGCAGGACCTGCCGCGCCTCCGACAGGCGGCCCTGCGCCTCGAGCGCCTCGGCCCGGATCATCAGGAGCGTGGACAGAAGGGCCGCGTTCTGCGCCCGTGTCGCGGCCGGAAGGGCCCGGCCCGTCAGCTCGAGCGCGACGCCCGCATTGCCCGCGCTGAGGGCGAAGGCGGCCAGTTGCATGTCGACATGCGCCGATTGGACGCCGCCCGGCGCGATGCGCTCGAAAATGCCCGCCGCCACCTGGAAGGCCCTGAGCGAGGCCTCGCTGTCGGTGGCCAGCGACAGCCGCCCGAGCGCGAAATGGCTGAAGGCCAGCCGCGCGTCCGACAGGTTCGACTGCCGCGCGATGGCGACCGCCCGTGCGGCGGCGGCCGCGCGCTGCCCGTCTCGGGTGCCGGGGCCGAGCGCCGCTTCGATGGCGGCGGTCCAGGCCCGCGGCGTGGGCTGGAGCGGGGTCGCGCCGCCCTGCGCGCCGCGTGGGTTGAGGCGGTTCAACAGATCCGGCAGCACCGCTGCCACCTGTGCGCGGCTCATGCCGGGGCGGATCGCATCGCTGTAATAGGCGCGCAGCACCAGCATGTCGAAGCCGGTCAGGATGGCGTGGAAATTGTCGTCGTTGAAGACGCTGTCGGGCAGGCGGTAAAGATCGTTGAGCGGCCCCAGCGCCTGCGCCACCTCTTCGTGGAGGCAGTCGCGGACTTCCTGCGGGGGCACGTCGTTGGGGATGAACACCGCCACGCGCTCGCGGGTGACCAGCGTGGTCCAGTCCATCGCGCGGCTGTTGCGCGAACTGCGGAACTCGGCCCAGGAGGAGACGCGCGGCACCACGAAACAGGCCGCCTCGGGGACGATGCGCTGCATCCGTGCGCGCGGCAGCGTCTCGATGGTGATGTTCGCGGGCCCCTCGTCATGGGCTATGCGGCGGATGTCGATGTCCGCCTCCTGCCGCAGCCTGCCGAGCAGCCGGTCAAGGTCTTGCGACAGGGTGGCGGGGCCGCCCGGAACGGCGCTGACCGTGATCGGCCCCTCGAAGCGCGACAGCTGCGGGATCGGACGGCCCGATTCCATGACGAAGGCGAGGTCGAGGAAATCGGCGGCGATCTCGGCATTGGGCCGGCCTGGCGGGGTCGGCTGGGCCGCGCCGAACTGGTTCATCATCGGCATCGCCCGGTCCATCGCCGGGGCGGCACGCCGTTCGGGCATGTCGCGCACGGCGGGGGCGGAGGGAACGCAGGCCGACAGCGCAAGCGAGGCCGCCACGCACAGCGGCAGGAGCGAGGCCCGGATCGTCATGCGCGCCGCAGCCTCGGCACGCTCCCGCGGGGGGAGGCCCCGCCGTGGCCCGGCGCATCACCGCCCGCCCGTGCCACGCCGCCCGGCCCGTCGACATCGCCCCGCAGCGGGGCGCGGATGGCGCGCCCTGTCTGCCGGGGAAAGCCCCGGCACGGATTGCCGTGCATCTTGCGGTATGCGTCCGTCATGGGCGTTTCCCTGCCCCTTTGAACATCCTGCCAATGAGATTCTCTCCGGGGATTATGGCAGGATTGCGGTGAGGGGACAGGGGTTTTCCCGCGCCATGCCCACACGCGGGACCGGAGGCCCCCGCACCCCGGCCCCCGCATGGCGGCGTCCGGTGCCGGGCGCCCGTCACCTTTGCCGCCGCGCCATGAAGGCGAGCCGCTCGAACAAGGCCACGTCCTGCTCGTTCTTCAGAAGCGCGCCGTGCAGCTTCGGCAGCGCCGAGGCGCCGTCGCGCTTCAGGTCTTCGGGCGAAAGATCCTCGGCCAGAAGCAGCTTGAGCCAGTCCAGCACCTCGGAGGTGGAGGGTTTTTTCTTCAGGCCCTGCTGGTCGCGGATCTCGTAGAACTGCGTCAGCGCCGTGGTCAGAAGCTGGCCCTTGATGCCGGGGAAATGCACCTCGACGATGCGCTTCATCGTCTCCATGTCGGGGAAGCGGATGTAGTGGAAGAAGCAGCGCCGCAGGAAGGCGTCGGGCAGCTCCTTTTCATTGTTCGAGGTGATGATGACGATGGGGCGCGTCGCGGCCCGGACCGTCTCGCCGGTCTCGTAGACGAAGAACTCCATCCGGTCGAGTTCCTGCAACAGGTCGTTGGGAAACTCGATGTCGGCCTTGTCTATCTCGTCGATCAGGAGAACCGATTTCGTCGGCGCCTCGAAGGCCTGCCAGAGCTTGCCCTTGCGGATGTAGTTGCGCACGTCATTGACGCGTTCGTCGCCCAGCTGGCTGTCGCGGAGCCGGCTGACCGCGTCGTATTCGTAAAGCCCCTGCTGGGCGCGGGTCGTCGACTTGATGTGCCATTCGATGATTGGCAGGCCGAGCGCGCCGGCGACCTGCCGCGCCAGCTCGGTCTTGCCGGTGCCCGGCTCGCCCTTGACGAGGAGCGGCCGCTCGAGCGTGACCGCGGCATTCACCGCGACGGTCAGATCCTCGGTGGCGACATAGCTGTCGCTGCCTTCGAAACGGGCTGTCATCGCGGTCTCCCTGTTCGTGCCGGACCGGTCTAGCGTCTTCGCGGCGATCGGGGAAGGGGGCGACGCCGCCGCCGGGACTCGATGCGCGAAGGGCGGGAAAATCGGGCGCTCGGGTCCGTTTGCGCATGAAAAACGGTCCCTTGCCGCGCACGTCCCGGTGGCCGGGCGGCAAGCTCTCCCATGCGCCGGCTGTCACGCAATAGAGACGTGACAAGGGCCGCGCGGTCTTGTAAGCGGGCGGCGAGGGGCCGGAGGGGTGCAGTATGCCAGACGGACATCGAGACTCCGGCGCCGCTGAGGGGAGCGACATGAAGGCCGAGATCTTTCTGCCCGAAGACTATCGTCCGGCCGAGGACGAACCATTCATGAACGAGCGCCAGCTGGAATATTTCCGGCGCAAGCTCATCACCTGGAAGAACGACCTGCTCGACGAAAGCCGCGGCACGGTCGAGGCCCTCCAGGACGGCACGCGGAACATTCCCGACGTCGCCGACCGCGCCAGCGAGGAAACCGACCGGGCGCTCGAGCTGCGCACGCGGGACCGCCAGCGCAAGCTGATCGCCAAGATCGACAGCGCGCTGCGCCGGATCGAGGAAGGCGAATACGGCTATTGCGAGGTGACGGGCGAGCCGATCAGCCTCAAGCGGCTGGACGCGCGCCCGATCGCCACGATGAGCCTCGAGGCGCAGGAGCGCCACGAGCGCCGCGAGAAGGTGCATCGCGACGACTGACCGCGCTGCGGTCAGTTGTGCGGCATGGAACAAGACGGGGGCGCGGCCGCGGGGCTGCGCCCTTTGTCGTATCGCAGGGGGTGACATGCTGATCGGGCAGGAGGTGACGGTCGTGGGCGGCGGCATCGGCGGGCTCGCCGCGGCGCTGGCGCTGGCGGGGCGCGGCGCGGTGGTCACCGTGCTGGAACAGGCCCCCGCGATCACCGAGGTGGGCGCGGGCATCCAGGTCTCGCCCAACGGCTGGCGCGTGCTGCAGGCGCTTGGCGTCGCCGATGCGGTCGCGGCCACCAGCCTGCGCTCGCAGGCGGTGCGGCTGCGCGATTTCCGCCGCGGGGCCGAGGTCTTCGGGATGGACCTGGCCCGGCCGGACCAGCCCTGGCACCTCGTCCACCGCGCCGACCTGGTTGCCGCGCTGGCCGGGGCCGCCGAGGCCGCGGGCGTCACCCTGCGCCTCGGCACCCGCGTGACCGCGATCCGCCCCGAGCCGATGGCGACCCATCTGACGCTGGCTGACGGCACGGAAGAGGTCCATGGCCTCACCATCGCCGCCGACGGTCTCCACTCGCCCGCCCGCGCCGCGCTGAACCCGAAATCCCGCGCCTTCTTCACCGGGCAGGTGGCCTGGCGCTGCACGATCCCCGTGGCCGAGCCGCTCCCGCCCGAGGCGCATGTCTTCATGGGGCCGGGCCGCCACCTCGTGCGCTACCCGCTGCGCGATGGCCGCCTCGTCAATATCGTCGCGGTCGAGGAACGCGACGGCTGGGCGGCCGAAGGCTGGCAGCACCGCGACGACCCGGTCCACCTGCAGCGCGCCTTCACCGATTTCTGCCCCGAGGTCCGCGACCTTCTGGAGCGCGCGGCGGAGGTCCATATCTGGGGCCTCTTCCGTCACCCGGTGGCGCAACGCTGGGCCGAGCACCGGCTGGCACTTCTGGGCGATGCCGCCCATCCGACGCTGCCCTTCCTCGCGCAGGGCGCGAACATGGCGCTCGAGGATGCCTGGATCCTCGCCCGCTGCCTTGCCGAGGACAGCGTCACCGCCGGTGCGCTCGCCCGTTACGAGAGCCTGCGCCGCCCGCGCTGCGCGCGTATCGTGCAGGCGGCCAATGACAACGCGGAAAACTACCACCTGCGCCCAGGTCCGCTGCGGTTCGCGGCCCACAGTGCGCTGCGCGCAGCCCGCCGCTTCGCGCCCCACGCCGTGACCCGCCGTTTCGATTGGGTCCACCGCTACGATCCCACGGCCTGACGCCGCCACTTCTCCGTTTCGAAAATATCCTCGGGGGAGTCGCCGGAGGCGACGGGGGGCAAAGCCCCCCGAATTTTCGTACGAAAATTCACATCCGGAACCGAATTTTCGTACGAAAATTCGCACCCGCGCCGCGTCAGCGGCGCGCGGGTCGACCGCGAAGCGGGCGAAACCCCTTGGGGTCACTCCAGCGTGTAGGGTGGCAGCGCCTTGAAGGCCGATTTCAGCGCCTCGCCCCAGCCCGACGAAATCATCTCGTAGAAGGCATCGTCCCGCTCGATCCGATGCACCCGACCGGTGCGGAACCCCTCCGCCTCGTACAGATGCAGGTCCAGCGGCAGCCCGACCGAGAGGTTCGCCTTGATCGTCGAATCGAAGCTCACCATCAGCAGCTTCACCGCATCCTCGAAGCTCATCTCCGGCTCGTAGGCGCGCACGAGGATCGGCTTGCCGTATTTGGTCTCGCCGATCTGGAAGAACGGCGTGTCCTCGGCCGCTTCCACGAAATTCCCCTCGGGATAGATCATGAACAGCCGCGGCTCGCCGCCGCGCACCTGCCCGCCCAGGATCAGCGTCGCCGAGAACGGGCTGTCGGCCTGCGGCCCGGTGCGGCCCGATTGCTCGGCGATCACCTCGCGCAGCGTCTCGCCCACCAGCTTGGCCACCTGGAACATCGAGGGCGCCTCGAGGATCGAGGGCGCGCCGCGGTCCTCGGCGGGTTTCGCGCGCTCGTTCAGCAGCGACACCACCGCCTGCGTCGTGGCGAGATTGCCCGCGGTCATCAGCGTGATCGAGCGTTCGCCTTCCCGCTCCCACAGGAACATCTTCCTGAAGACGCTGATGTTGTCGACGCCCGCGTTGGTGCGGGTGTCCGACATGAACACAAGCCCCCGGTCGAGCTTCATGCCAACGCAATAGGTCATCTGATCCTGTCCCTGCCTTCGGGAAATGTCCTACTGCTGCTGCACCTGGATGTCGATGGACATCGCTTCGCCCGAACTGCCGAAGCGCAGCCCCGAGACCGGTGCCGCCTCGCGGTAGTCGAGGCCGGTGGCCACGCGCACGTAGCGGGTGTCGGGCGAGATGCCGTTCGAGATGTCGAAGCCGACCCAGCCCAGCGGCTCGACATGGCATTCGGCCCAGGCGTGGCTCGCGTCCTGGTGGATGCGGTCATCCATCATCAGGTAGCCCGAGACGTAGCGCGCGGGGTAGCCCATCGCGCGGGCCGCGGCGATGAAGATATGCGCGTGGTCCTGGCAGACGCCCTGCCCATGCTCCACCGCCTCCTCGGCCGAGGTGGCGGCATGGGTCACCCCGATCCCGTAGGGCACCGCCGCAAGGATGCGCGCCGACAGCGCGTGCAGGCGCGGGATATCCTCGGGCTCTTCCTCCTTCAGCCCCTTGGCCAGCGCCCGCACCCGCGGGCCCGCCCGCGTCAGCTCGGTCGATTTGAGGAAATACCACAGCGGCACGAAGCCGCCGTGCCGCCCGGTGATCCCGGCCATGTCGGCGGTTTCCACCTCGCCTTCGCACTGCACGACGATCGAGGTGGCGTGGCTGTCGAAGGAAATCAGCGACACCCGGTTCTGGTGATGGTCGGCATATTCCGTCTCGGCGCGGCCGCCCTCGATCTCCATCTTCCAGGTCAGCACCGCCTGGCCGGCCCGGCTCTTCGGGGTCAGCCGCAGCCGTTGCAGCCCGTAGGGCACGGGGGAGTCGAAATGATAGGTCGTGGTGTGCAGGATCTTCAGGCGCATCTGGGTCTTATCCGAGGAACCGGTAATCGGTTTCGACCTGCTGGCCGAGCCGGGCGATGTCGGTGAGGAAATCGGTGATGAACTCGTGCAGCCCGTCCTCGAAGACGCGCTCGATGGTGCCATGGGTCAGCCGCGCCGAGATCACGTCGATCTGGTCGTGGCTGGGGTGACGCTGCCCATAGGCGCGTTCGAGATAGGCGAGGTTCGTCGCCATCTTGCCCACCGAAAACGCAAGGCTGCGCGGCATCCGCCCGTCGAAGACGAGGAAATCGGCGATGCCCATCGGGCTGGTCTCGCCCTGGGTGATCCAGCGATAGGCGCGCTGGCCCGCGACCGAGCGCAGGATCGTCTCCCATTGCACGTTGTCGAGGCTCGATCCGATCTGGCTGATCGAGGGCAGCAGAACGTAGTATTTCACGTCGAGGATGCGCGCGGTGTTGTCGGCACGCTCGAGAAAGGTGCCGAGCCGGCAGAAATCGAAGATGTCGTTGCGCAGCATCGTGCCATGCATCGCACCGCGCACCAGCGCGGATTGCTGCCGGATCAGCGCGAGAACCTCGGGCAGGTCGCGGGCCGAGACGGGCCGCGCGAGCCGCTGCTTCAGGATCATGTAGGTGTCGTTCACCGCCTCCCAGACCTCGCGGGTGATGGCGGTGCGCACCAGCCGCGCGTTCATCCGCGCCGCCGAAATGGCCGACAGGACCGAGGAGGGGTTCGTCGCATCCCGCAACAGGAAGTCGATGGCCTTGGCGGCCTCGAGCGTGTCGTGTTTCTGGTAATAGAGATGGGCGACGGCCGCGGTCTGCAGCACGCTGCCCCATTCGTCGTCATCCCCGTCCGCGCGGGTCAGCGCGATGCGGAAGCCCGCCTCGATCAGGCGCGCGGTGTTCTCGGAGCGTTCGAGGTAGCGGAACATCCAGAACAGGCCGCCCGCGGTCTTGCCCAGCATCGCCCTATTCCTCCAGAACCCAGGTGTCCTTGGTGCCACCGCCCTGCGACGAGTTCACCACCAGCGACCCTTTCTTGAGCGCCACCCGCGTCAGGCCGCCCGGCGTGATCGAGATGCGGTCGGGCGCGACCAGAACGAAGGGGCGCAGATCGACGTGGCGCGGGGCAAGCCCCTTTTGCGTCAGGATCGGCACCGTCGACAGCGCCAGCGTGGGCTGCGCGATGTAATTCGCGGGCCGCGCCTCGAGCTTCTTGCGGAAGGCGGCAAGCTCCTTCTTCGAGGCGGCGGGGCCCACCAGCATCCCGTAGCCGCCCGAGCCATGCACCTCCTTGACCACCAGCTCGGACAGGTTGTCGAGCACGTATTTCAGGCTCTCGGCCTCGGAACAGCGCCAGGTCGGCACGTTCTGCAGGATCGCCTTTTCGCCGGTATAGAACTCCACGATATCGGGCATGTAGCTGTAGATCGCCTTGTCATCGGCGATGCCGGTGCCCGGCGCATTGGCGATGGTGATGCCGCCCGCGCGGTAGACATCCATGATCCCCGGCACGCCCAGCTGGCTGTCGGGGTTGAAGCTGAGCGGATCGAGGAAATCGTCGTCCACCCGGCGATAGAGCACGTCGATGGGCTTGTAGCCCTGGGTGGTGCGCATGGCGACCTTGCCGTCGACGATGCGCAGATCATGCCCTTCGACCAGCTCGATCCCCATCTGGTCGGCGAGGAAGGCATGTTCGAAATAGGCCGAGTTGTGGATGCCCGGCGTCAGGATCGCCACCGTGCAATCCCCCGAGCAATTCGGCGGCGCCGAGGCCGCCAGCGAGCGGCGCAGGTCGCGCGGGTAATCCGAGACCTCCTGCACCTTGATGCGGGTGAACAGCTCGGGGAACATCTGCAGCATCGTCTCGCGGTTCTCGAGCATGTAGCTTACACCCGACGGCGTGCGGGCGTTGTCCTCGAGCACGAAGAACTCGTCCTCGCCGGTGCGCACCAGATCGGTGCCGACGATATGGGTATAGACATTGCCGGGCGGGGCCATGCCGATCATCTGCGGCAGGAAGGCGTCGTTGCGGGCGATGATGTCGACCGGCACGCGGCCCGCGCGCAGGATCTCCTGCCGGTGGTAGATGTCATGCAGGAAGGCGTTGATCGCGCGCACGCGCTGCTCGATCCCCTTGGTCAGCCGCGCCCATTCGCGGGCCGAGATGACACGCGGCACGATGTCGAAGGGGATCAGCCGTTCATCGGCCTCGGCCTGTCCGTAGACGTTGAAGGTGATGCCGGTGCGGCGAAAGAAATTCTCGGCCTCGGCCGATTTCTTGCGCAGCTCGCGCAGGTCCTCGCCGTCGAACCATTTGCCGTAGGAGGCGTAGGGGCCGCGGGGGGTGCCCTCGGGGGTCAGCATCTCGTCGAAGAAGCGGTCTGTGTCGCTCATGTGATCTTGGTCTCGTCCCTCTGCCCTCCATCGGCGCAGAGCGGGCGGGGAAGGGCCAGAGCCTCCGCGCGCGCCGGGCCGGCTTGCGCGAATTGTCGCCTAAAAAATGGGCGGTTTGCCTAGGATTCAAGCCAGATCGTGACCGGCCCGTCATTGGTCAGGCTGACGGCCATGTCCGCGCCGAAGCGCCCGGTTTCCACCTGCGGCCCAAGTGCGGCCAGCGCGCGGGCGAAGTGCAGATAGAGGCGCTCGCCCTCCGCGGGCGGGGCGGCGGTGGAAAAGCCGGGGCGGTTGCCGCTGCGCGTGTCGGCGGCCAGCGTGAACTGGCTGACGACCAGCGCGCTGCCGCCCATGTCGAGGAGCGAGCGGTTCATCTTTCCCGCCGCGTCCTTGAAGATGCGCAGCTTGGCGATCTTGGCGGCCATGCGGTCTGCGGCCTCCTCGGTGTCGCCCTGCATCGCGCACACAAGGATCAGCAGGCCCGGACCGGTCCGCCCGATCACCTCGCCCGCGACGGCGACCTGCGCCTCGGTCACGCGCTGGATCAGCGCCCTCATGCCAGTTCGTCGCGGCGCGGCGGGTTGGCGCCCGCGCGGGAGACGGTGACGGCGGCGGCCCGCACGCCAAGCTCGAGTGCGGCCTGAAGCACCGCGGCCGAAAGGCCCGCCCGCACGGATGCCTTGTCCATCGCGCCCGCATCCGCCAGCCCCGCAAGGAAGCCCGCGTTGAACGTGTCGCCCGCGCCCACGGTGTCGACCACATCGACCTTTTGCGCAGGCACGCGAAGCGGATCGCCCGCGCCGTAGGCCGTCACCCCCTCGGCCCCTTCGGTCACGAGGATCAGGGCGGGGCCCTTTGCCAGCAGCGCCGCGGCGCGGTCGGCAAGCGCCCCTTCGCCCATCAGCCACTCGAGATCCTCGTCCGAGATCTTGACCACGTCGGCGGCGGCCAGCATCCGGTCCATCCGCGCGCGGAAGCGCGGCTCGTCGGCGATGAAGCCGGGGCGGATGTTGGGGTCGAGCATCACCAGCCGGTCGGTGCCGGCGCGCGCGGCGAGGCTGGCATAGGCCTCGGCGCAGGGTTCGACCGCAAGGCTGATGCCGCCGAAGAAGACGGCGGTGACGTGATCGGGCAGCTCCGGCAGATCGGCCTCGGACAGCATCCGCCCGGCGGTGTTCTCGTCGTAGAAGGCATAGCTTGCCTGCCCCTCGGTCAGCGTGACGAAGGCCAGCGTCGTGGGCCGGTCGGACCGCGCGGCAAGCGCGCTGTCCACGCCCGCCGCGGTCAGCACGGCGGCCAGCCGCTCGCCGAAGAGATCGGTCGACAGACCCGAGAAGAACCCGGTCTTCACCCCCAGCCGCGCGGCGGCGACGGCGGTGTTGAAGACCGAGCCGCCGGGGTAGGGGGCAAAGCCCGCCTCGCCGCCCTCGGTCTTGCGCGGCAGCATGTCGATCAGGGCTTCGCCCGCACACAGCAACATCTTGTCTCTCCCGGTATCCGTCGCATCCCCTGTTACGGCGCATCCCGCCGACAGGCCAGAGCGTTCGTCACCCGCCCGCCTCCAGCACGCTGTAGCCATAGGCCAGCCCGGCGATCACGATGGCCGCCGCGAGTACGGCGAGCGTGATCTTGATCCAGGACCACGGCCGTTCGCCCTGCACCTTGCCGGTCTGCCCGTTCACCACGAAACGGTAGGACTGGCCGCGGTATTTGTAGGCGGCGACCCAGACCGGCAGCAGGACATGCTTGAAGGTCACGTCGTCGATGCGGATCGCCATGTGGTCGATGCGCTGCTCGTCGCCGCCGATGTCGCGGCGGATGTCCTGGCGGATCTGGCGCTCCATCACCTGCTTGGCTTCCTCGAAGCCCTCGTCCAGCTCGACCGTGTAGCCCTCGGCGCGGAAGCCCGACAGGAACTCGGGCCGGTAGGGATCGAGCGCGCCCAGGTCCCAGGGTGCGAGCCGGTCGGTGTAGGTCTTGGGCAGGGACCGCGAGGCGAGCACGAGAATGTCGTCGAACCAGCGCGCCACCCGGCCCGAGCGGCGGCTCCAGCGGATGCGCCGCTCGCGCCGGGACTTGCCGTCGGAGCCGCGCACGGTGACCCAATAGGCATCGCCGCGCTGGCCGCGATACTGTGTGGCGGTGTCGGCGTCATAGGTCCAGTAGGGGACGTAGATGCCGTCCATCTTGCGGCCCTTCTTGGCATACTCCTGCAGGCCGTTGGGCGCGAACCACAGCCCGCCCAGCCAGTCGTTCATCGCGGCATGGGCCTGCCGCTCGGTCAGCTGGAAGGCGATCACCCCCTTGGGCTTGATGTGGCGATGCGTGCCGGTGTCGGTCACCACGGGCGTGGCGCAGAAGGGGCATTCCTTGGCGTGGATCTCGGGCCGGAACTCCACCTGCGCGCCGCAGTTGGGGCATTGGCTGCCGCGGGTTTCCTCCATCTCCTGCGCGGGGAGCTGGGCGGCGATGGCCGCCTCGTAATCCAGCTCGACCAGCGCGCGGGCGTCGCCGCCCCAGGGGCCGCCCTCGGGCTCGAGCGCGGCGGTGTGGCCGCAGTGATCGCAGATCAGCCGGTCGCCGCCGGGATCGAAGCGCATGTCCGCGCCGCATTGGTCGCAGGGAAAGCGATGCGCGTCCTCCGGGGCGGCGGGGGGCTGGGCGGTGGTGAACTCACTCATGTCCATGTCACTCCGGGTCGCGGTCGGTCCCCGCCCCACGCGGGCGGCTTGCGCCCTTTCTCCCGCGCCCCGCGGGCGCGATCAAGGCCCGGTTTCCCGGTGGAGGGCGGCCGATGCCCTGCGGGCACTCCTCGGGCCGTCAGGCGAGATGGGCGCGGGAGAGGGGGGCCTCGGCCGTCCGGTTGCGACCGATCAGGCGCGGCGCGCGCAAGGGGGCAGCGGGGGGGCTGCGGCGGACGGGGCCGTCGGCCTTTTCCCGCGGCCATGGTGATGCGCCCGGCCGATCTGTGGCCCGCGGGGAGCCGGGGGCCGTCGCGGCCGGTCTGCCCGCAGCGCGGCGGCAGCGACGGGCGGGGGCGGCGCGCGGTCCGGTGGCATCCGATTTGATCGGACCGTCATGGTCCATGGGAGGCGACCTGGCCCCCGACGCCGCGTGACACGCCCAGCCAGGATCACGGAACCGATGCCGGATCTCGAAGCAGCGCTCGGTCCTCGCTGCCGCGGAACGCAAGACGCTGCCAGCCGCCCGAGGGCGGCGGGTTGGGTGCCGGGCCGTGGCGCGCAAAGTCTTGCTGCGCACTGGCCCGTGTCGCGTTCATACTTGGCCATGTGACCCGCTCTGGTCATGTGAAGGCGCATGTTCGGCGGGTTCAGAACCTTGTCCCGGTCTTGCGTAGTTTGTTCTAATGCCGCTGCCCCATCTTGCGCTGCGTTTGGCCCTGTGCCTTGTGCCTTGTGCCTTGTGCCTTGTGCCTTGTGCCCTGTGCCCTGTGCCCTGTGCCCTGTGC
>JAOARA010000285.1 GCA_025211115.1 Roseicyclus sp.
CTTGCCGATCGTCGCGGCGGCGGCGGCAATCGCCACTTCCACGGCGCGGTTGCGCACGGATTGAACGGCCTTGTCCTCGGCGCTCTGGATCTGGTCCTCGGCGGCCTGCATGCGGCGGGCGATAGACTTTTCGAGGTTGGCTTTCGCCTCCTCGGCCGCGGCCTCGGCATCGGCCTTGGCCTGGGCGACGATCCGCTCCGCCTGGTCGGCGACTTCGCGCTGCTTGCGCTCGTAGCTGGCCAGAAGCGTCTGAGCCTCTTCGCGCAGGGCGCGGGCTTCGTCGAGGTCCGACTTGATGCCCTCGGCCCGCTTGTCCAGCAGACCGCCCAGCATCGCGGGAACGTTGAAGTAGAAGATGATCGCAATGAACAGCAGGAAGCCGATCAGAACGACGAAGTCCGTGTTCCCCAGGGAGGGCTGGAACAGCCCCTTGGGATAGCTGTAGCCCTCTTCCGCGGCGAGCGCGGGGGTGGCGGCGAGCGTGGCAAGGATCAGGGTCAGGCTGGTTTTCATGGTCTTACCCTTTCACCCGCTCGGACACCGCGGCGGCCAGCGCATCGGCATCGACCGACTGGCCGGGTGCGACGGCATTCACCACGTCGGCCGCGACATCGCGGGCGACCTCTTCGATGCTTTGCAGCGCACCGGCGCGGATCTCGGCGATGCGGGCTTCGCTCTCGGCCGATTTGGCAGCGATCTCGGCATCGGCATGGGCGATGGCCTCGTTCAGCTGCGCCTGGATGCCCGCGCGGGTCTCCTCGGCGATGCGGGCGGCCTCGGCACGGGCGTCGGCCAGCGCCTTGTTGTAGGCCTCTTCGGCCTCGACGGCCTGCCGCTTGAGGTCTTCGGCAGCGGCGAGGTCGTTGGTCAATGTGCCCTGGCGCTCGGCCAGAACCGAGGCGATCCGGGGCAGCGCGACGCGGCTCAGGATGAAGTAGATTGCGACAAGCGCCACGACCAGCCAGACGATCTGGTTGGGGAAGGCGGCGAAGTCGAGCTGCGGGATGCCAGCCTCACCGCCTGCGGCGGCACCCGTGGTGGCGTCATCAGCCATGTGCGTCCTCCTGGAACCGGAAACCCACCGGAGCGCCCGCGATGATGCAGGCGCCCCGGACGTAAGGATGAAGGTTCAGGCGTCGATCAGACGGCGAACATCAGCAGGAGCGCGACGAGGAACGAGAAGATCCCCAGTGCTTCCGCGAATGCGATGCCGATGAAGAGCGTTGCGGTCTGGCCGGCAGCGGCCGACGGGTTGCGCAGCGCGCCTGCGAGGAAGTTGCCGGCAACGTTGCCGACACCCAGTGCCGCGAGACCTGCGCCGAGGCCTGCGATGCCTGCGCCGACGAACTGGCCGAGTTGTGCGATATCGCCTTCCATGATGGTATCTCCTTACGTTGGAAGTTCGAGAAATCCGTAGGGTGGGCAGTGCCGCCCACCGCTGCGTTCAGTGATGCGGATGCAGTGCGTCCTTGAGGTAGACGCAGGTGAGGATGGTGAACACGTAGGCCTGGATCGCGGCGACCAGCACCTCGAGGCCATAGATGGCGACCACCCCGAACACGGGCGCGATACCGGCAAGGCCGAGCGCCCCGGCGAAGCCCGCGAACACCTTGAGAACCGCGTGACCTGCCATGACGGCACCGGCCAGACGCACCGAGTGGCTGACGGGGCGCACGCAGTAGGAAATCACCTCGATCACGGCGAGGATCGGGCGCAGCGGCAGCGGCGCCGAGGACACCCAGAACAGGCTCAGGAAACCCGCACCGTTCTTGACGAAGCCGATCACCGTCACGCTGAGGAAGACCGTCAGCGCCAGGATCACCGTCACCGCGATGTGCGAGGTGGGCGAGAAGCTGGTCGGGATCAGCGCCAGGAAGTTGGCGAAGAGGATGAACAGGAACGCCGTGAAGATGTAGGGGAAGTAGGGCAGCGCGTCCTTGCCCGCGACATCCTCGACCATCTTGCGGATGAAGCCATAGGCCAGCTCCGCCAACGACTGGCTGCGAGACGGGATCACGGCGCGGCCCTTGGTGCCCATGACCATCAGCGCGGCGATGGCCGCGACGGCAAGGCCCATCCAGAGCGTCGCGTTCGTGGGCGTATACCAGTGAACCTCGTCACCCCCGAAGAGCGGCGCGACCTCGAACTGGTCCATCGGGTGGATCGACAGGCTGTCGTAGCCGTCGGCATAGGCAAGAACGAAGAGGACGGCCGCGACCGCGATCAGCACATAGGCGATCATCTTGCCGTTGCCCTTGGTCTCTGTCGCGGCGGTGTTGGTGCTCTCGGTTGCCACGCGCTTACCCCTTTTCATCCTCGGCGGACTGGTCTGCCGCCGCCTGTTGCTTGCGCCCGACCTCCTCGGCCGAGCGGATCATTGTCTTGACCCCGGCAATGAAGCCGAGGACCGTGAAGATGACCATCAGCCAAGGCCGCGTTCCAAGGACCGCGTCAAGCCCGAACCCGATGGCGAAACCGATCCCGAGACCGGTTACAAGTTCGATCACCATCCGCCATGCAAGCTGCGCCTGCGAATAGTGCTGCTCCATGTGGGGTTTCGGGTCTTGCGCCTTGCGCGCGGCCGCGATGCGGGCCTCGAGAGCCTTCAGGCGCTCGTCGTCGCGCGGGCCGGTCATGACACGGAACCCCCTTTCGAAGTTGGGCGGACGCTATGTCGGGCGGGCTGCGGAGTCAACGCACGCCGCAACGCGGCAATAATTCGTCAAGATACTGTTTTTAAAACACTTTAATGAGGTGCGACAAATGCGGCGCAGGCCCTGCTGCGCCGCGTGCGCAGAATTCGAGGCAAAAGCGATATTCAACCGTTCGGTTGACGAAAGCCGCGCGCGGTGTCACCCCGCATGCATGGCCGCCTCGCTCGACACCGTGTTCTCTGCCCTCGCCGACCCCACCCGGCGCGAGATCCTGCGCATGCTGCTGGAGGATGACATGGCCGTCACCGACGTGGCCGAGCCCTTCGAGATGTCGCTGGCGGCGATCTCCAAGCACCTGGCGATCCTCGCCGGGGCCGGTCTCATCACGCAGGAAAAGCGCGGCCGCGTGAAATGGTGCAAGCTGGAGCCCGACGCGCTGAAAGCCGCGTCGGTCTGGATGCAAGGCTTCGGCCAGTTCGAGCCGGTGAACCTCGACGCCTTCGAGGCCTTCCTCGCCCGCGAACTGGGGGAGGACGCGGGCGCTACGCCGGAGGATCGGGCCGGATCGTGATGCTGACGCGGTCGCCCGTCTCGACCCCCGCCTTGCGGCACTGGGGCTCGGTCAGGTTGAAGAAGAACACGTCGCTCCCCTTGCCCCATGGTCGGATGTTGCGCGCGAAGGGCCCGGCCCCGTTCAGCCAGAGCTGCGCGGCAAACCCCGCGCTCCGCCCCGGCACATGGTCGGGCGCCACGACCACGTAGCGCGGAAGATCGTCCTGCTTGCGCAGGATGCGCGCCTCGAAGGTGATGTCCTGCATCGCTCTTGTCAGGCCGCCTTGTCCAATCCCCGCCCCTTCAACAGCGCCTCCACCCCCGGCATCCGCCCGCGGAAGGCGGTGTAGAGCGCATCCGCCTCCTGCCTGCCGCCCGCCGACAGGATGAACGGCTCAAGCTTTGCCGCGGTTTCGGCGTCGAACGGCCCGCCCGCCTCTTCGA
>JAOARA010000286.1 GCA_025211115.1 Roseicyclus sp.
ACCAGCCGGTCGATGGCCTGCGCAAAGGCCTCGTCGGGCAGGGTGAGCGCCACGCGCACATGCCCCGCCGCCGCGCGGCCGAAGCTTTCGCCGGGCATCACCGCGACGCGCTCCTCCTCCAGCAGGCGGGCGGCGAAGCCGTCGCCCGACAGCCCCGTGCCCCGCACGTCGAGCATGACATACATCGCCCCCTCGGGCGGCACGGCGCGCAACACGCGATGCCCCGCGATCCGGTCGAGCAGGATCTGCCGCCGCCGCAGGAACGGGGCCGCGACCGCCGCCTCGGCCTCGGGGCCTTGCGAGAGCGCGAACAGCCCTGCCTCCTGGATGTAGCCCGGCACGCCGTAGGTCGTGTGGGTGGCGAGGTTCACCAGATGCGCCACCACCTCGGCCGGGCCCGCGACCCAGCCAAGGCGGCTGCCGGTCATGGCGTGGCTTTTGGACAGCGACCCCACCGTCAGCACCCGCCCCTCCATCCCCGGCAGGCTCGCCATCGGGCGATGCCGCCCGGCCCAGACCTGGGTGTCATAGACCTCGTCCGAGATCACCCAGAGATCGGCCTGTTGCGCGATGCGCGCGATCCCCTCGAGGCTTTCCTCGGAATAGACGGCGCCGGTGGGGTTGTTGGGCGAATTGACCAGCAGCGACCGCGCCCCCGGCGCGGCTTGGGCCAGCGCGTCCAGATCGGGCTGAAAGCCCGCATCGGGCAGGGCGGGGACGGGCACGGGCACCGCGCCCACGGCGCGGATCGTGCCGGGGTAGGTGGCGTAATAGGGGTCGATCAGAAGCGCGCGGTCGCCTTCGTCGCAGGCGGCGTGATGGGCGGCGAACAGCCCCGCCTGCCCGCCGGGCACGATCAGGATGTTGTCCGGGCCATAGGCCCGCCCGTGCTGCGCGCTCAGCCGTGCGGCCACGGCCTCGCGCAGCGGCCTGATGCCCGGCACGGCGGCATAGCCGGTGTGGCCCGCGCGCGCGGCGCGGTGCATCTCGTCGAGGATCGCGGGCGCGGTGCCGATGTCATGCTCGCCGATGGTCAGCTCCAGCACCGGCTCGCCCGCGGCCTTCATCGCGCGGGCGCGATAGAAGATCTCCCAGCCGTCGCCGTCGCTGCCGGTCAGGGTGGTGATGCGGGTCGAGGGGGTGGGCATGGTCAAGGCTCCGGCCGGGCAGGGGTGCAGGCCGCAGCAAGCCACGCCCGCGGGGCGGGTGCAAGTCAGCTTTCCCCGTCGCTGTCGCCGTCGCTTTCCCCGTCATCCTCCCCGTCGCTCTCCGCGCCTTCGGGCCAGTCGCGCCGCACCAGGTTGTAGCTTTCGATCAGCCGCAGCCGCAGCTCCTCGGGCGCTGTTTCCCACGGCAGGACGACCCAGGCACCGCCGATCTGGTAGGGGGCCGAGCTGGGCCGGCTCTTGCGGATCACCGCCAGCGCGCGGGCCAGGTTCGCGGTGCGCAGCGACAGGCCCTCGCCGTGCTCGGTGTAGAATGCGAACATGTGCCCGTTGACCTTCCAGACAACGGTGTCGGGGCCGAAGGGCTGCTCGCGCTCGGCGCGCGGCAGGGCACGGCAATGGCGATCTACGAATTCCTCCCGCATCGATTGCACATACAACGGTATGCCGCGGCCGCTGTCAAAGGGCGCTCTTGTGAAATGCGCGCCCTTCGGGCAAGCATGCGCCATGACCCGCGCGATCACCCCGATCCCGTTTCCCTGTATTGGCCGCTGACACCCCCGTCGCCGGCCCGCTCATCTCGTGGTTTTCAACACCCCCGCAAGCTGATAGGCCCCCGGCGCCGGACGTCGGTCCCGTGAAGAAGGCTTGCCCCATGGTCGAGATACGCCTCCGCAACTCCCGCAGCCGCCAGGTCGAGACGCTGACCCCGCTCGATCCCGCCGGGGGCGTGCGCATGTATCTGTGCGGCCCGACGGTCTATGACCGCGCGCATCTCGGCAACGCGCGGCCCTCCATCGTCTTCGACGTGCTTTACCGGCTGCTGCGCCATGTCTCGCCGGAAAACCGCTGGGCACAGCCGGTCTACGTGCGCAACTTCACCGACGTGGATGACAAGATCAACGCCAAGGCGGCCGAGACGGGGCGGCCCATCGGCGAGATCACCGAGGAGACGATCGGCTGGTATCACGCCGACATGGACGCGCTCGGCATCCTGCGCCCCGACCACGAGCCGAGGGCGACGGAGTATATCGCCGAGATGGTGGCGATGATCGAGACGCTGGTGGCCGAGGGCCACGCCTACGAGGCCGAGGGGCATGTGCTTTTCGCCGTGGACAGCTGGCGCGAGGGGTATGGCCAACTGTCGGGCCGCTCGGTCGACGACATGATCGCCGGCGCGCGGGTCGAGGTCGCGCCCTACAAGCGCAACCCGATGGATTTCGTGCTGTGGAAGCCGTCCTCCGACGATCTGCCGGGGTGGGACAGCCCGTGGGGCCGCGGGCGGCCCGGCTGGCACATCGAATGCTCGGCCATGTCCAAGGCGCTGTTGGGCGAGGTCTTCGACATCCACGGCGGCGGCAACGACCTGTTGTTCCCGCACCACGAGAACGAGATCGCCCAAAGCTGCTGCGCCAACGGGACCGAGCGGATGGCCCAGATCTGGCTGCACAACGAGATGCTGCAGGTCGAGGGCAAGAAGATGTCCAAGAGCTTGGGCAACTTCTTCACCGTGCGGGATCTGCTGGACCAAGGGGTGCCGGGCGAGGTGATCCGGTTCGTCTTCCTCGGGACGCATTATTCCAAGCCGATGGATTGGACGGAGAAGAAGCGCGAGGAGGCGGAGCGCGTCCTGACAAAATGGGCGGCGCTGGTGCAAGGTGTGACTGCCGGCGACATGCCCGACGCCGCAGTCATCGAGCTGGCAAACGATCTCAACACCGCCGGTGCCATCGCCGCACTTCACGCGCTTGCAAAGGAGGGCGACATCGCGGGGTTGCGCGCAGGTCTGGACCTGCTTGGTTTCGGAGACCTGTCGGGGTTCGACGGCCAGAAAGGCATGGTTGCGTCGGAAGACGAAGGGCGGCTCGCGTCCCTTGCGGAGCGCCTTGCAGCCGCTCGTTCCGCCGCGATGGAAACCAAGGACTTCGCCCCGGTCGACGCCCTCAAATCCGCCCTCATCGCCGCAGGCGTCGAGGTGCGCATGTCCAAGGAGGGCGTAGAGCTGATCCCCGGCCCCGGTTTCGACCCCTCCAAGCTGGAGGGCCTGTGATGACCCTGCGCGCCTGCACCGGATTTTCGTACGAAAATCCGCATCATGTGAATTTTCGTACGAAAATTCAGGGGGTGCGCCATGGGTGATCGCCTCTACCTCTATGACACCACGCTGCGCGACGGGCAGCAGACCCAGGGCGTCCAGTTCTCCACGCCCGAAAAGCACCGCATCGCGCAGGCGCTCGACACCCTCGGCCTCGATTACATCGAGGG
>JAOARA010000034.1 GCA_025211115.1 Roseicyclus sp.
CGCCCAGAGCACGATCCGCGCGTGATCGAGCGCCGAGAGATGGCTGCGGAACACCGTCATCAGCACCGCGGGGGCAATGCCCCAGCCCGCGATGCGCAGGTAGAGCTGGGTGTTGGCCGCCACCGTCTCGGTCTGGCCGAGCGCCAGCAGGATCGCCCCCGAGAACCAGAAGACCGGCAGGACCAGCCCCGAGAAGATCAGCCCGATCCACAGCCCCATGCGCGTGATGCGCCGCACCTGCCGCCGGTCGTCATTGGCGGCGGCCGCCGCGACCATGGGCATCACCGCAAGGCCGAAGCCCATCCCCAGGATCAGCACGACGTGGAAGAACGACCCGCCGAGCGCCACCGCGGCCAGCTCCTCGACGCCGTACCAGCCCATCATCACCGTGTCGGTGAGCGTGATCGCCACTTGCGCCAACATGCCGCCGATCAGCGGCAGGCCGAGGCTCAGGGTCGCGCGCAGGTGGTGGGAGAGCGTCGTCATCCCCTGCCCTTACGCCCGGCCCCGCGCCCCGGCAAGCCCGCTCAGAGCGCGGCGAGCGCCAGCTGCCCCGCGACCACCGCGACGAGCAGGCCCACCGCCAGCTCGATCACCGGTTGCACGCGCGCCAGCGCGGCGCGTTCGGCCAGCCCCGCCAGCACGCCCCGGCGCAGCGTGACCGCGGCGACGGCCACCGCGACGGTGACCGAGGCGGTGCCGAGCGCCATGGCGAAGGTGCCTGCCACGCCGGTGGCGAAGATGCCCATCTGCGCCGTCAGGATCAGCACGAACAGCGCGCCCGTGCAGGGCCGGATCGCCACCGCGCCCACCAGCACCGCGATGTCGCGCCAGCCGGTCGCCCGCGCCAGCGCCGCGGGGTCCGGCCCATGGACATGGCCGCAGGTCGCGCAGGTCGCAGCATCGCCGGTGTGGGCGTGGTCATGGTGGTGATGCCCCCCATCCTGTCCCGGCGCCCGCATCCCGCGCAGCCCGCGCCACGCCAGCCACAGCCCCACCAGCGCGATGGCCGCGAAACTGAGCGGCGCGAACAGCCGGTCCGCCATCTCGGTCATCTGCGCGCGCCCCAGTTGCCAGACCCAGACCCCCGCGCCCACCAGCGCCACCGCGGTCGCGCCCTGCGCAAGGCTCGAGACCAACGCCACGGCCGACAGTTTCGCCGCCCCCACCGCGCGGGCCGCGCCATAGCCGCCGATCAACAGCTTGCCATGCCCCGGCCCCGCGGCGTGAAAGAAGCCGTAGGCGAAACAGACCGCAAGGAACCCCGTCAGGGCCGCCGGGTCGCCGCCGCGCAGCGCGCGCAGGCCCCGCGCCATCGCGGTTTGCGCCTCGCGCTGGCCCTCGAGCGCCCAGAGCTCGACCACCCGCGCAGCCCCGCTCCACCACAAAAGCGCCAGCGCCGCGACCACGGCCAGGGCGACAAGGGCGATCAGCCGGTGCAAGAGAACACCACGCGATCCGCGAAATAGGCACCGACCGCCGGGAAATTGTCCTCGGCCGCCACCGCGCCGCCGATCTCGTCCAGCGCGCGCTCCAGCACGGCATAGGCGGCGTCGAGATCGGCGCGGATCAGCTCGGCGGCGCAGCCGGGCGCGCCCGCGACCTCCATCTCGAGGATCATCTCGAAGGCGATGTAGAACTCCGGGTCATAGACCTGCGCCTCGAGGGCCGCGCCGGGCTCGGCCCCCAGGACGGGGCGGCGGTGCGTGGTCTGCAGCTGCCCCGTCTCGAGCATGCTCAGCGAGACCGGCTCGGGCGGGCCGATCTCCAGCGGCGCACCGCCCTGGCGCAGCACCAGCCCGCCCTCGAACCCCGCCGACCAGTTCAGGTCGAAGCCGAGCGTCGCGGCGATCTCGGCCTCGGTCAGCTGCAGGTCGTAATCGGGGTCCAGCCCGTAATCCTCGGCCAGCAGCAGGGAATACAGCTCGTCATAGCGCCATGTCACCTCGACCGCGGTGACGCGCCCCTCGGCGTCGCGGATCAACCGCAGACCGGCATCGACGAAGATATGCGGATGCGCCAGCCCCGGCAGGGCCGCGCCGAGCGACAGGCAGAACGACAGGACAAGCGGGCGCAGCGAAAGCATGGCCCAGAGATAAGGCCGCGGGGGCAGCGGGCACAATGGCCGCGATGCGGGATCGCTTCGGTTTGCGCAGAACGTCGCCAGCCGCTGCGCCATTGTTGCCGGGCGGCACGGGATTGTTGCCGAAATCGGCCACAATCGGCCGTATTTCCGTCGTCTTCCCCCCATAGACACGCCCCGGACGAAGGGGCACCGAATGTTGATCCGCGCGATTGAAACTTTCCTGACCGACGAGACCGGGGTCGTCTCGGTCGACTGGACCACGCTGAGCGCGGCGGCCGTCGGCCTTGCGCGGACGTCGGCCGCCGCGCTCAGCGGGGCGTTTCAGGGCGTGATCGCGCGGGTGGACGCGGAACTGCGCGCCCAGCAGTTGAGCGACGGGTTCATTCAGTTCACCTCGGCCCATTTCGAACCACTCTACCAGCTTGGCCTTCTCGACCCCGAAACCGCCGGGATGATGTTCGACACGGCCAATGGCATGATGAACGACGAGATCATTTCGGCCCTGCAGGCCGGCTTCGTCGCGCTCGAGGAAGGTCGGCTGAACACGACCGAAATCGCGGCGCTCATCGCCATCGGTTCGGTCGCATGGCAGCGCAACGTCGTGCCCGACGCGGTGCTGGACTACTACTTCGGCTTCGGCGGCAACACGTCGCCGCGCGTCGCCAGCGCGCTGTAACCCCGAACGGTGCGATCAGTCGGGCCGGCCGGGCTTCACCCGCCGCGTGTCGGGGTGCAGCGACGCGCCCAGGATATGATCGGCCCGTTGGATGACATGCCCCGCCTGCCCCACGATCAGAGGATCGGGCGCATGGGCGATGCGGCGATCCTTGCCGGGATAGTCCAGCGTCGACAGGAAGTGCAGCATGCAGTTCAGCCGCGCGCGCTTCTTGTCGTCGGACTTGATCACCGTCCAGGGCGCATCGGCCGTATCGGTGTAGAAGAACATCGCCTCCTTCGCCTCGGTGTAATCGTCCCACTTGTCGAGGCTGGCGCGGTCGATCGGCGACAGCTTCCACTGTTTGAGCGGATCGGTCTCTCGGCTGGCGAAGCGGCGCTTCTGCTCCTCCTGCGTGACCGAGAACCAGTATTTGTAAAGCCGGATGCCCGAGCGCGTCAGCATCCGTTCCAGCTCGGGCGTCTGGCGCATGAACTCGAGGTACTCGTTCGGCTCGCAAAAGCCGATCACCCGCTCCACGCCCTCGCGGTTGTACCAGCTGCGGTCATACAGCACGATTTCGCCCGCCGTCGGCAGGTGCTGGATGTAGCGCTGGAAATACCACTGCCCGCGCTCCTCGTCGGTGGGCTTGTTCAGCGCCACCACGCGCGCCTCGCGCGGGTTCAAA
>JAOARA010000287.1 GCA_025211115.1 Roseicyclus sp.
ATTGTCGTTTCTGCCATGCTGGAACGCTTTGAGGACATCAGATCGCCTGGTGGATACTTGCGAGCTCTGACTGCCAAAGCTGTGGCCGGTGAGTTTTCCTGTGGGCCGATGGTCATGGCATTGATTGGACGACGATCTGCAGCTTAACAGCTGTTAAGGTTGAGAGACTGCGTACCGTTCCGCCACCTCGGGACTGACGACTTAACAGCTGTTAAGGTCCCGTCTCGGGAGCGTCAGAACAGGAGAGGGAAAGGTTTGTTGGTTTGAGGGGTGACGGGAAGTGAGATCGGGAGAGTGGCTTCCGGCGCCCGTCGTGGAGAAGATCTGATGGCGAAATCTGCCCAGAAAGTCACCCTGTGCCCGTCCCGGGACATTCCCTTCGACAAGCTCGTGCTGAGCCAGTCCAACGTTCGGCGCATCAAAGCCGGCATCTCGGTCGAGGAACTGGCCGAAGACATCGCGCGGCGCGGGTTGCTGCAGAGCCTGAGCGTCCGGCCCGTTGTGGCCGAGGATGGGTCCGAGACCGGTAAGTTCGAAATCCCCGCTGGCGGTCGGCGCTTCCAGGCGCTGTCACTCCTGGTGAAGCAGAAACGCTTGGCCAAGACGACGCCCATTCCCTGCATTGTTCGGGATGCCAAGTCCACGATCCTCGCCGAAGACGACTCGCTCGCTGAGAACATGCAGCGCGCTGCCTTGCATCCGCTCGATCAGTTCCGCGCCTTCGTGGCGCTGCGGGAGAAGGGACAGGGCGATGAAGAGATCGCGGCCGCTTTCTTCGTCACGCCGCAGGTGGTCAAACAGCGCCTGAAACTCGCCTCCGTGGCCCCTGCCCTGCTCGAGCTTTACGCCGAGGATGAAATGACGCTGGAGCAGCTGATGGCCTTCACGGTCAATCCGGATCACGAGCGTCAGGTTCAGGTCTGGGAGGCGATCAAGTCGTCGTGGAACAAGGAGCCGTATCAGATCCGGCGGATGCTGACGGAAACCTCTGTGCGCGCCTCTGACCGTCGGGCCGTCTTTGTCGGCGTCGAGGCGTACGAGACGGCTGGTGGCACCTTGTTGCATGACCTCTTCCAAGGCGATGACGGCGGCTGGCTGGAAGACCCTGCCCTGCTGGATCGTCTCGTCAGCGAGAAGCTTCAGGCTGAAGCCGAAGCGATCGCGACCGAGGGCTGGAAGTGGATCGAGGTCTCGCTCGACCTGCCCTATGGCTACAGCCACGGTTTGCGGCGGCTAAGCGGAGACCCGGCGCCGATGACGGATGACGAAGGCGCGGCCCATGCCAAGCTGCTTGCCGAGTACCGGGCGCTCGAAGAGCAATACGAGGGCCAGGATGAATTCCCCGAAGAGATCGACGCGCGCCTTGGCGCGTTGGAAGTCGCGATGGAGAAGCTCGAGGCCCGGCCGCTGATCGTCGCCGATGTGGAGCTCGCACGGGCAGGGGCTTTCGTGACGCTTGACCGCTGTGGCGAGCTTGCCGTCTATCGGGGCTTTGTGCGGCCCGAGGATGAGCCACGGGAAGACGCCGATGTCCACAGCGGTGAACCGGCAGCAGACGGGCAGGGCACTGAGCTTTCGGCTGCGAGCAGCGCGGATGGTGTCGGCCATGGCACGGTGATCACCTCTGCCGGTCAGGCGCTTGCCGCCAACGTGCCCGACGACGAGGACGATGGTGCGTTGAAGCCCTTGCCTGAGCGGCTGGTCATGGAGTTGACGGCGCACCGGACATTGGCACTGCGCGAAGCGGTCGGGCGCTCCCCTGACGTCGCGTTGACGCTGCTGCTCCTGAAGCTCGTCAATGACACATTCCGGACGTCCAGTTCGGCCGGCAGCTGCCTCGATGCCTCGGTGCGTCACGTCTACATGTCCGCGCAGGCGAGCGATCTGAAGGAAAGCGTCGTAGCCAAGCTGGTGGACGACCGACACGCGGAGTGGGAGGCCGACTTGCCGCTCGGCAACGATGCCGCGCTCTGGGACTACCTGACCTCCCTTGATCAGCCGAGCCGGCTGTCCCTGCTCGCGCATTGCCTCAGCTTCGGGATCAACGCGCTCCACGAGAAGGTGAACCCTTATGGTGCCGGTATCTCCGCCGGCGGTTTGACCAGGCGGATGCCCCAGTCCGACTTGGTCGCACAGGCGGTCGATCTCGACATGGTCGAGGCGGGTTGGCAGCCGACGGCCGATACCTACCTGAACCGCGTACCCAAGGCCCGGATCCTCGAGGCCGTGCGCGAGGCGAAAGGGGAGGGGACGGCGCAACTCCTCGATCACCTCAAGAAGGGCGAGATGGCGACCGAAGCCGAGCGTCTGCTGAAAGGCAGCGGCTGGTTGCCGGAGGTTCTTCGCCGTCACGATCTGGCAGCACTCGACGACGCGGAAGGGCGGGGGGCGCCTGAGCCCGTTTCCGACGCCGGCCAGACCGAGGATGTCGACCTTCCCGCCTTCCTCACCGCAGACCTGCCGGGTGATGATGCGTCGATGATGGCTGCGGAGTGATCCGCGCCATCCGAGGGCGGGGAAACCCGCCCTCAATCAAATAAAAATCAACAATATCAATAAGATGAATGCAAAATGACGCATTCAGGATGAGGAAACATGTCTGCAACGACCATTCTCGACACCGCGCCCCTGGGGTCGCTCATTCGCTACACCGACAACAGTCCGAAACCGCCTGCGCGGTTCACGAAGAAACTCGCGGCCTGGGAGCGCTCGAACGGCGTCGGCCGTCTCGTCAAGAAGGAGCCGCCGCGACCCTATCCGACCTGGATCGCACCGGCTTCGTTCACGCTGCACGAGGGGAACTTCTCCTCGGACGGGGTCATCCTCGGCACCATCATGCGAACGCATTCGGCTGACAGTGCGTTGACCTTCGAGATGGCAGAAGAGCCGAAGCCCGGACA
>JAOARA010000035.1 GCA_025211115.1 Roseicyclus sp.
CCGGGGCCGGGGCGGACCCGGTGCTGGCCGCTCTGCTCGCCCGGCAGGCCGAGCGGTTGCGGCGGCGGCAGGCCGCGGCGCTGTCGGGGCTGGCGATGCTCGAGGCGGAGTTGGACGAGGCCAAGGCCGCGGCCCGCCCGGCCTTTGGCCGCAAGCTGGTGCTGGAGCGCCTTGCGCGGGATGCGGCGCGGGAGCGGTAGACGCCTCAGGCGTCCTGCCGCGTGATGTCGACGATCAGCACGTCCGACACGATGTCACCCAGCGCCTGCCGGGCGGCATCGCGCAGCGCGGCGCGCAGCGGGTCCATCGCCGTGGCCTCGGTGAAGCTGCCGTCGAAGCCGCCCGCGTTCGCATGGGCGAACATCACCTGCAGGAAGGAGTCGCGCAGCCGCGGCTCGCGGTCGAAGACGGCCTGGTTGTTGCCGCTTTCGATCTCGAGCGTCAGCGACAGCACGACCAACGACCGCACCGCGCCGCCGCGGACGATGGGCACGACGAACTGGTTGTTCAGGCGCACGAATTCCGTGCCGCTTGTCGGTGTCGCGCCATGGCCGTCATCCTGCGTCGCGCCGTGATCGTCGCCCGCGCCGTGATCCTCGGTGCCATGCCCGTCATCGCTGGCGGCGTGGCCGTCGGCCCCCGCCTCGGGCGTGGCCTCTCCCCCGCCGAGCATCAGCCCGGCACCGACACCGCCGCCGACACCGAGAAGCAGGAGAAGCACGGGCAGGAGTAGGCGGAGCATCGGCAGGGTCCCCCGATTGGGTCAGAAGGGCAGGATGATGTCGGCGACCTGCTGGCCATAGCGCGGCTGCTGCATGTCGCTGATCTGGCCGCGCCCGCCGTAGGAGATGCGCGCGCCCGCGATGCGGTCATAGGTGATCTCGTTCTGGCGCGAGATGTCCTCGGGGCGGACATAGCCGCTGACCAGCAACTCGCGGATCTCGAAATTCACCCGCACCTCCTGCGTGCCCTCGATGCGCAGCGCACCGTTGCCCAGAACCTCGGTCACGGTGGCGGCGACGCGCAGCGTCAACTCCTCGTTCCGGCGGACGGAGCCCGAGCCGGAGGAGGTGCTGGAGCCGCTGCCCGACACGGCCTCGGCCAGGCTGGCGCCCTCGGGCAGGCGCTGGTCGATCACCTGCGGCAGGCCGAGGAATTGCGGCAGCGCCATGCTTTCGGAGCCAGACCGCCCGCGGTCGGTGGCGTTGGAGATCGAGGCGCTGTCGTCGATCTCGATCACGACGGTGAGGATATCCCCCCGCTCCCGCGCGCGCCGGGCGCCCAGCAGCGACTGCCGCCCGGCCCGCCAGAGCGAGGGCGCGGGGCCGGGGGCGGCGCGGGCGACCGGAAGGGGGGTGGTGTTCATGGCGAAGACCTCGTTCCCGTTCACCGGCGACTGGAATTCCGGCGCGCGGCCGACCTCGGCCAGCCGGGCACAGGCCCCGAGGGCGAGAAGCGCGCAGAGCGCGAGAAGGCGGGGAAAGGTCATGGCATGGGTCCAACGATGACGAGGCCGGGGGCCGCCGCGACCGCGGTGACCGTGTTGCGGGAGGAGAGGTTGAGGACGCGCAGCGCCTCGCCCGCGGCGGCGCGGTCCATCGCGCGGCCATCGGTGACGACGACAAGGCCGCCGTGCCGGTAGCGGATCGTCACCAGCGCGTTGCGCTCGACCACGGCGGGCGGGCGCAGGTCGCCGGGGCGGATCGGGCGGCCCGCGTAGAGGTTCACGGCGGCCTCCATCCCCACGGCCTCGGCGGGGGACGACAGCGCGCCGGGCGTCTCGCCCTCGACCACGGCGATGTCGGAGGGCATGATCAGGGTCTGGCCGCGGATCGTGCCCGCGGCGATGACGGTGTCGGCCTGCGCAGGCGGGGCGGCCAGCAGCGCGAGCAGGGGCAGGACACGCCGCATCATCAGCGCAGCTGCGTGGTTGCGCCGAGCATCTGGTCGGCGGCGGTGATGACCTTGGCGTTCAGCTCGTAACCGCGCTGCGCCTCGATCAGTTCGGTGATCTCGCGCACCGCATCGACCGAGCTTTCCTCGAGATAACCCTGCCTCAGCGTGCCCAGCCCGTTCTGCCCCGGATCGGACCGGATCGGCGTGCCCGAGGCCGCGGTTTCGAGAAACAGGTTCGAGCCCATCGCCTCGAGCCCGTGATCGTTGGAGAAGCCCGCCAGCGTGATCCGGCCGAGCAGCTCGCCCTCCACCCGGTCGGCGAAATAGGCGTAGACCTCGCCATCGGCGTTGATCGAGATCTGGCGCGCATCCTCGGGGATGGTGATGCCGGGCGAGACCTCGAACCCGTCGGCGGTGACAAGCAGACCGTCGCCCGTGCGCTGCAGCGCCCCGTCGCGGGTGTAGGCGGCGATGCCCGAGGGCAGCGTCACCTCGAGCCAGCCGCGCCCCTCGATCGCCACGTCGAGCACGCCGCCGGTCTGGGCCAGCGCGCCCTGCGCCATGGTGATCGAGACCGCCGCGGGCCGCACGCCGAGGCCAAGCTGCACGCCCGTGGGCACCAGCGTGCCGTCGGCGGCGTTGATCGCGCCCGCGCGGACCATCTGTTGATAATGCAGGTCGGCGAAATCGGCGCGGCGGGCGCTGTAGCCCGTGGTGCTCATGTTGGCGAGGTTGTTGGAAATGACCTCCACCCGCATCTGCTGGGCGCTCATGCCGGTGGCGGCGATGTCGAGGGCTCTCATGGGCGGGTCTCCTTACTGGCGGGCGCCGGCGGTTCTGAGGAAATCGCGGACCCGGTCATTCTCGCTGTCGAGAAAGCCCTGGCCCATCTCGTAGGCGCGCTGCACCTCGATCATGCGGGCGATCTGGGTGATCGGGTCGACGTTGGAGCGTTCGACCATGCCTTGCAGCAGGGTGCCGCCCGGCATCGGCTCCACGGCCGAGGCGGCGGTCATCAGGACGCCCGCGCGGCGCTCAAGCTCGGTCGGGTCGACCGGCTGCCACAGGCCGATCTGCGTCAGCGGCTGGCCATCCGCGCTGAGCGTGCCGTCCTGCGCCAGCATGACCGAGGCCGCCTCGGGCGGGACGAAGACGGGCGCGCCGCCCGCGTCGAGCAGGGGGTGCCCGTCGGGCGTGGCCAGCTCGCCCGTGTCGGTCCGCACGAAATTGCCCGCGCGCGTCAGCGCCTCCCCCTCGGGCGTGGCGACGAGGAAGAACCCCTCCCCCTCGATCGCCATGTGGAAGGGCGAGCCCGTCTGCTCCAGCGCGCCCTGCCGGGGCGAGAGGCTGCGCCCCGTCGCGCTGGCCATTGACAGGCTGTCGCCCTCGCCCTCCAGCGCGCGGACATGCTCGGCGAAGATCACCCCCTCGGCCCGGAAGCCCGCGGTCGACATGTTGGCGATGTTGTGGGCGACCACCTGCATCTCGCGCAAAAGGCCCGCCTGCCGCGTCAGCGTGGTATATCCGGCGTTGTCCATCTTGGCCCCCTACATGCCCGCGATGATCGGGATCAGCGTGTCGGCGAAATAGCCGGTCAGCGTCGCGGTCATGAAACTCATGGAGACCCAGAAGACCGCGAGGATCGCGGCGAGCTTGGGCACGAAGGTCAGCGTCATCTCCTGCACCGAGGTCAGCGCCTGGAAGAGGCCGATGGCCACCCCCGCGACCAGCGCCGCCATGAGGATCGGGGTGGAGATCAGCACCGCGGTCCAGAGCCCCGCGCGCAGCGTGTCGAAGAAGACCAATTCGTTCATCAGACCGGCATCCTCAGGATTTCCTGGTAGGCCTCGACCACGCGGTCGCGGACTGTGACGGCGGTTTCCACGGCCAGTTCGGTCTGCGCGAGCGCCGTCACCAGCGCATGCGGGTCCGCCCCGCTGGTCATGGCGGCGCGCGCCTGCGCCTCGCCCTGGGCCAGCGTGTCGGTGAAGCCCGCGACCGCCGCCGAAAAGGCCGCGGCGGCGCTGCCCTCGGTCGGTTGCGCGGGCGTTTGCGGCGCAAGGCGCGACTGGGCATAGGCCTGCAGCGCGAGGGTGTTGCGGATGTCCATCATGGCCCCCTTATCGGCGCAGCAGGTCGTTCAGCGACGACGACATCTGCCGGATCTGGTCGAAGACGCGCATGTTTGCCTCGTAGCTGCGCTGCGCCTCGCGGGCGTCGGCGATCTCGACCACGAGGTTCACGTTGGTGCCGAGGTAATTGCCCGCGGCATCGGCCATCGGGTGGCCGGGGTCGTGGATCTGCGGCAAGGGGCTTTGATCGAGCGTGACGCGGCCGGTTCGAACGCCCCCCTCGGTGGCGGGGTCGCGCAGCGGCTCGAAGCTGACGACCTTGCGCCGGTAGCCGGGCGTGTCGGCATTGGCGATGTTCTCGGAGACATGGCGCAACCGGTCGGCCTGGCTGCGCATGCCCGAGGCGGCGATCCCGAGGGCGGAGCTGAAATCGGTCATCTCGAACGGCCCCCCATCTCAGCGCCCGATGCTGGTGCGCAGGATGCCCATGGCCGAGCCATAGACCTGCAGCGCGCGGGAATGGGCGCGCTGCGCCTCGATCCCGCGGAGCATCTCCAGCTCGAGCGACACGGTGTTTCCATTGGGCGAGGCGGGTGTGCCCGCGTCGATCACGCGGGGCGGGCCGCTTTGGCCCTGCTGCAGGGCGCGCCAGGTTTCGGCGAAATCCGCGATGTCCTGCGCGCGAAAGCCGGGGGTGTCGGCATGGGCGATGTTCCGCGCGACCACGGCCTGCCGGGCGGCGGCGTGCTGCGCCCGGGCGGAGGCGAGGGCAAATATCTCGAGCCTGTCGAACATCGGGGCTTCTCCCACTGCGGCTACACGGATGCTTAAGGGTGATTCCTTTAGAAACCGTAAGGGAGGCGCCAAGGGGCGCGCCGAGGCCGGAGGATCCGCCATGACAGACACCCCGTTCGACATGCTCTGCGCGCAGATGCGGGCGATTCACCCCGCGCGCAGCGTCGGCCATGTCACCGCGCTGGGGCGCGACCATGTCGCGGTTGCGGGGCTCGACCGGGTGGCGGCGCTGGGCGACCGGGTGCGGATCGGCGACGGGTTGATGGGCGAGATCCTGCGCCTTGACGGCGCGGGCTGCACCGTCATGCCCGAGGGCCCGCCCGAGGGGGTGCGGCTGGGCCTGCCGGTGACGCACCTGGGGCCCGCGACGCTCGCGCCGCATGACGGCTGGCTCGGCCGGGTGATCGACCCCGACGGGCAGCCGATGGACGGTCGCCCGCTCTTTCCCGGCCCGGTCGCGCGGCCGCTCGTGTCACCGCCGCCGCCCCCCGCGGCGCGGCGGGGCCTCGGGCCGCGGCTGGCCACCGGGTTTGCCGTGTTCGACACGCTGTTGCCCATCGTCCGCGGCCAGCGGATCGGGCTGTTCGCGGGGTCGGGCGTGGGCAAGTCGCGGCTGATCGCGGCGCTGGCGCAGGGGATGGCGGCGGATGTCGTCGTGATCGGCCTGATCGGCGAGCGCGGGCGCGAGGTGCGCGATTTCCTGGCCGAGACGCTGGGGCCCGAGGGGCTGGCGCGTTCGGTCGTGATCGCGGCGACCTCGGACCGGCCCGCGCTGACCCGCGCGCGCGCGGCCTGGGCGATGATGACGGTGGCCGAGCATTTCCGCGACCGGGGGCGGCAGGTGCTGGTCCTGGCCGATTCGATCACCCGCTTCGCCGAAGCGCAGCGCGAGGTCGCGGCCGCCGCGGGCGACCCCTTCGGGCCGTCGGGCTTCCCGGCGTCGATGGCGCAGACGGTCATGGCGCTGGCCGAACGCGCGGGGCCGGGGGCCGACGGACAGGGCGACATCACCGCGGTGCTGTCGGTGCTGGTCGCGGGGTCGGACATGGAGGGGCCGGTGGCCGACGTGATGCGCGGCGTGCTCGACGGCCATGTCCTGCTCGACCGCGAGATCGCCGAGCGCGGGCGCTACCCCGCGATCGACCTGCTCCGCTCCGTCTCGCGCGCGCTGCCGGGGGCGGCCAGCGCCGAGGAGCTGCGCCTGATCGGGCGCGCGCGGCAGTTGGTGGGCGCTTATGACCGGTCCGAGATGATGATCCGCGCGGGGCTTTATGCGCCGGGCAGCGACCCCGAGACCGATGCGGCGGTCGCCGTCCACGCGGCGCTCGACGCCTTCGTGGGCGCGCGAGCCGGCGATGAGATCGGCGACAGTTTCGAGAGGTTGTCGGGCATTCTCGACACCGCCGAGCCGGGCAAGGGTGCCGCCGCGGCGCGGCTGCGGGCGGTGCCCTGACGGGCCGGGCAGTGGCGGCTCAGATCGCGCCGCCCAGAAGGACCAGCGCGGCATAGCCCGGCGTGAGGGGTGAGGGGCCCGAGGCCGCCTCGGACTTCAGCGTGAAGACGCGGATCAGGTCCTCGACGCGCTCGGGGTCGGCGAATTGCGCGACCTCGGACTGGCCGAGGGTGCGCTCGGCGGCCTGCCGGAAGGCGCTGACCTGCCGGTCGATGTCGAGCGTCCCGATCGAGGCGGGCAGGCCCAACGCCGTCTCGAAGACCTTGCGCAGGGGCGGCGTGCCGAGGACCGAGAGCCATGCGGTGGTGTCGGTGGTCCGGCGCGCCGTCAACTCGCCAAGCTCGCGCTGCGCGGTCAAGGCAAGGCGCATCGTCTCGTCCTGCGCGCCGACGGCTTCCTCGAAGGATTGCCGGGTGAAGCGCGCGAGCATCCGGTCAGCGAAGCCGGGCAGCCCGGTCTTGGGTGGCAGGGGGCCGCCAAAGCCGAAGGCCTCGGCGAAATTGCGGTAACGCTTGTCGGCAAGCCGGTTGGCCAGCGCGCCGCTGTCGGTCGTGCCCTGCTCCAGCAGGGTGCGGATGAAGGCGCGGTTCGGCAGGTCCTGTTGCAGGCCGTAAGCGCCGAGGGCGACGCGCAGCAGGCGGTAGTCGGACACCAGCGCCTCGGGCGTGGTGACCCCCGCGATCGTGTCGCGGAAATAGGCCGTCTCGCGCGCTTCGACGGGACCGGCGGCGAAACGCTCCACCTGCGCGGGCAGGCTTTGCGACAGGAAGCGCCAGCCGGCGTAGCCGCCGAGGGGCAGGAGCGGTTGCACCGCTACCCGTCCCGCGAGGCGATCAGGCGCTCTTCGCGGGGCAGAAGGCTGCGCAGCGCCTTGAGCGATTGGTAAACCTGGTCCTCGGACAGGAACTGGGTCGCGCGGGCGATCTGCGCCCGGCTGTCGGGGTCGGTGAAGACCTGGCTCAACTGTTCCATCCCGCGCAGGATCTGGGTCCGGGCGTCGGCCAGCTCCACGTCGCCCGACAGGACCAGCTGGGCGATGTAGCAGACCCGCCGGACCGGTGTCGTCACCTGCTCGGGGTGGATCGCGTCGCGCAGGCGCAGGATGCTGGCGTTGGGCGTCACGATCGACAGCCGCGCGCGGCGGTCGCCATTCTCGATCACCGCGCCGTTGATCAGGACCCGCTCGCGCGGGCCGAGCTTCAGCACCAGGCCGCTCATGATGCGCCCGCCGTGCCGTCGAGGCCGCGCATCACGGCGCGGTTGACGTCCACGAGCGCGGCCAGCGCCGCGGGGTCCCTGAGGGCCGCGCGGCTTTGCTCGAGCGAGAATTCGGCAAGGTAGAACAGCCCCGCGCGCAGCGGCTGGGGCAGGCCGTTGCCCTCGGTGGCGAGGTCGGTGGCCAGCGTCGTCCAGAGGCGGCGGTTGTCATGCAGGGCGGCGGCGCGTTGCGGCAGTGGCGTGTCGGGCGCGAGGGCGCGGGCAAGCGCCGCGGTGATCCGCTCGAAGGCGGTGTATTCGTGGCTTCGCGGGGTGCCGACGGGGGCAGCCGCGGCGGCATAGGCGGATCGGGCGAGGGTGGTTGCGGTCACGGCGGTATTCCTTCTGGACGCGGCGCGGCGGCTGCGGCGGGACGGCGTGCGGAGATCCCGGCGGGCACGGCGCCCACCGGGATCGCGTCGGATCAGCGGAACAGCGCGAGGATGTTCTGCGGTGCCTGGTTGGCGATGGAGAGCGACTGCGTCGCCAGCTGCTGCTGCACCTGCAACGCCTGCAGCCGGGCCGAAGCCTCTTCCATGTCGGCATCCACCAGCGTGCCGATCCCGGCCTTGAGGCTGTCCATCAGCTTCGAGACGAAGTTCGACTGCGTTTCGATCCGTCCTTCGGCGGAACCGAAGGCCGCCGCCGAGTCGATCGAGTTCTGGATCAGCGTCTCGATGTTGTCGAGCGCGGCATCCGCCCCGGCATCGGTCGTGGCGTCGATGTTGTCGAGCCCGAAGAGCCCGCCAGAGGCGACGCCGCCCTCCTGCCCGGCGTCCGACAGGCTCATCGTGGCCCCGGCGGTGGCATCGCTGCCGTCGTAATCGACGAGAACCTTCCATTCGTCGGTCGTCGCGTCCTGCACCACGCGGGTGGAGACGCCCGTCTCGGCCCCGTTGTCGATGGCGGTCTTCAGGCCGCGGGCGACATCGGCCATGTTTTCGCCCTTGCCGGCGATGTAGTCGTAATCATTGCCGTTGACCGTGATGCGGTAACTGTCGCCCTCGTTCACCTTGGCGGCGTTCGACAGCACCACCTCCTCGGCGCGGTAGACCAGCGTGGCGTTGCCGGTGCCGGTCGCGGCGGTGGCATCATCGGCGCTGTTGCCGTTGTTGGTGACGGCGACGGTGTTGGTGCTGCCCGAATCCCAGCTGACCGTGAAGTTGTCGAAGCTGTTGGTGTTGGCCAGTTCCAGCACCGCGCCCGATCCGCCCGCGGCGATGCCGGTCAGCCCGGCCTGGTTGATCTGCGACCTCAGCGCGCCCACGGTCGTGGCCGCGTCGGTGTCGAAGGCCTGGGTGAAGGTGGTGCCGTTCAGCGTGACGACGAGGTTGTCCGTGGCGCTGCCCGCGAAGGTCAGTTCCAGGTCGTTCGCCGCCCCGGTCGAATCGATCGACGCCGCGCTGGAGGTGATGTTGCCGGCCAGCGAATCGCCGTTGCCATAGGTGCCCGCCGTGGTGGTCAGGTCCTGCCGGGCCACGGTGATGTTGGCCGCCGTCACCGTGCCGTCGCCCGAGCGTTCGAGCGAGGACAGGATGTTCACGTCATCGGTGCCCTTCACCAGGTTCAGCCCGTTGAACTGCGCCGCGTTCACCACCGAGGAGATCTGGTCGCGCAGCGCGACGATGTCGGTCTGGATCTTGGCGCGATCCACGTTCTCTTCCTGTGCGGCGACGACCTTGCCCTTGATCTCGGTCAGCAGGTCGGTGACCGTCTCGGCCGCGTTGCGGGCCACGGCGACGGTCGACTCGCCCAGGCTGAGGCTGTCGGCGATGCCCTTGAACCCCTTGACGTCGGATTCCATCACCTTCGAGATGGCCCAGACCGCCGAGTTGTCGCGGGCGGTGGCGACCGATTTGCCGGTCGAGATCTCGCCCTGCGTCTTTTGCAGGTTGGAGTTGACCGATTTCAGGGTCTGCAGCGCGACCATGGCGCTGTTGTTGGTCAGAATGCTGGACATTCGGGTCCCTTTCCTTGGTTCTGTCACGGCGTCCCTTCGACGCCATTGCGATCCGGGCCGCAGCCGGCCCCCGTGACGCGTCCTTCTGCCACCGGCGCCCGATCTTTCGGGGCACATCACCCGTTCGGGCGTGATGGCACCCTGTCGCCCAAAGATTGAAGAATGCGCTAACCCGCCGTGCGTCTTGCGTCGGATTTTAAGGGTTTCAGCGCCGGGAGAGGGTCGCGCCCACCGGCGTGCCGCCATGTTGCCGGCCGCGCGCGTCATAGGTCATCAGGGCAGGCGTCGCGCCGCCGCCCCTGCGGGCACGGACCTGGTCGAGGCCGGACCTCGCGGCCGCCAGCAGGCGGGCGTTCCGCGCGGCGAGCGCCGCGAGCGTCTCGAGGTCGTCGCGCGACAGGCCGGCGGCGTTCAGGCGGCCCGCGGCCTGCGACAGGCGCACCTCCGCCCCGTCGAGCGCGGCGAAGTCACCGGCAAGCAGCGCGCGGCGCTGTTCCTCCATCACGCCGGTGATCTCGCGCAGGGGGGTAGGGGCGCGTGCCATGGCTCACCCCTCCTGCCCATGGGCGAGCGCGCGGACCAGCGATTCGGCCAGCCCGATGCCCCCCCGCGCCGCCAGCGCCCGCGCGTGTGCCGTTCGCAGAAGCGAGGCGAATTGCGCCTCGCCCGCGCCGCCGCCGAACGCGCCGCGGCTTTCGCCGAAGCCCGCGTGTTTCAGCATTTCCGCAAGGAAACTCGCCTCGAGCTCCTGTGCGACGGCGGCAAGCGCGGCGTCGCCCTCGCCCCTGTCGGGGGTGGCGAGCGGGCCGGGAACGGGGGCAACGGGCGAAAGGGTCATGCGATGCCTCGAATTGTGACGATTTTCCCGAGGCTGACAGGGCGGCGTAAAGAAATCGTAAGGAGTGTTGGGGCAAGACGGGGGACAGATCACGAGATGGACAGCCAGAATGGATGACCTGTTCCAGTTGGTGGCCGGAGGAGCCCGGCTTTCGGGCCGCCCGCCGCCCGATGCAGCCCGACACGGCGGCCTGCCCGGTTTCCTTGCGGCCTTCGAGGCCGCTGGCATGGGGGCTTCGGCCGCTGCGCGCGCGGCCCCGGACGCGATCCCCGACCCGACACTCGACGCGGCATTTGAGCGGGGCAGCGCCGCGCCGACTGCCGCGATCGTGCAGGTGCCGGTGTCGCCGCCCGTCGCCGTCGCCGGCGGTGGTCGGCGAGGCGCCTTGCCGGGAACGGCAGGCGCGCAATCCCGGATCGGCGCGGCCTTTTCCGAGGGGGCATCGGGCGACACGGCCGTTGCCATGCTCGGCGCTGTCGCGCTGCCTGTTGCCCCCGCGGATGCCCTGTCGCCCGACGGCCGCCCGGCGGAGGTGCAGACCGGGGCACCGGGCGGGGCGGTAACGGACCCGCCGGAGGAGGGGCCGGTCACCGGGCCGGAACCGGTGGCGCATCTCGCCGTTCCGATGACGCTGACGCCCGGATCGGCCGAGCCGGGTGGTGACCCCTCGCCGATCCCGCTTGCGGGGGTGGGCGGCGCGATCCGCGCCGGTGCCGAGGTCGCGCAAGGCGCGCGCCCGCGTGGTGCGGCGGTGGCCGGGCCGATGGTTCTGGCCGGTAGCGGAGTGCCGTCGGTGCCCGTCAGGGGGCTGCCGCAGGGCTTGCCCAAGGGGGATGCCGATGCGGCCCCGGTTGCCGTCGCGCCCACGTCGCCGAAGGTGGCCAAGGTGGCCGAGGGCGTGGCGCAAGCCCCCCTTGCCCCACCGCAGGGTCCGGTTGCGGGCCATGCCGCCATCGCGCCGGGCGGTGCAGGCCCGGACGCCGACGGGCCACCGGCAACGACGGTGGGCGGGGCCAGCGCCTTGGCCATGCCCTCGCCCATCGCTGGCGCGGTGCCGGTCGCCCGGAACGGCATGATCGTGGCGGCAGCGCCGGGGGCAGCCGCGGCACCGTCGGATTTGCCCGCCGGGCCGCCTGGTCCGACCTTGCCCGACATGGGTTTCCAGCCGCCGATCACCGCGCCGCAGGCACACGCCGGGCCGCGCATCGGCGCGGACAGACCGGCGTCGCCACCCGCCGACGCGCCCCCGCCCCTGCCGAATGCGGCCCTTCAGGTGACCGGCATCGGTCAACCCGATCCCGCTGCGCCTCGTGACGCCGGGTCGGGCAAGGGGGGCGGGCCGCACCTGGTCTTGCCGCAGCTGCCCGGCCTGTCGATCACGCCCGCGGCGCAGCCGGACATCCGCCCCATGGCCGAGCCAACGGCCCCCGTGACGGTTGCGGCCCCGGTCGCAGGCGGCCCTGGTGTTCAGCTTGTCGCGTCCGGCTCAGTGCCCGGTCTTGTCCCGCCACCCGCGTCCGCGGTGAACGGCTCGGCCGTCGGCGCGGTCCCCCCGCTCCTGCAGGGAGAAGCGCCGCGGGGCATGGGACCAACGGAGGGCCTGCGCGCGGCCCACGACGCCCGTGCGACCCCTGCCGATGCGCCCGCAGGTGCCGCGCCCGTGGCTGCGCTGGGGCCGACATCGGTGCCGCCCGGCGAAGGGGCCCCGAGGCGTCCGATCCTCCCCGTCGAGGGCACACCGCTTCCCGACCCGGCTGGGGCCGCGGCCTTGCCGGGCCGACAGCCGTTCGGCCCGGTGTCCGGGCCAATGCCGGGTCAAGCGTCAGGGCCAAATTCCGGCCCGGTGTCCGGGCCGAAGTCCGCCCCCATCTCCGCTCCACCGCCCTCTCCGCTGCCCGCCAAGGGTGCGGCCCCGGCCATCCTGCCGGGGGATGGCGCGCCCCTGGTCGGGGGGGAAGGCGGAAGCCCGTTTGCCCCTGCCCCCACGGCCGAGCCGCGGGGGGCTGTCGCGGTCATGCCGCCGCCGGGACCGGCCCATGCCATGCCCGGCACCGCAGTGGCGCAGGGCATGGCGCGGCAGCTGTCGCAGGCGCTGGCCGAGCGGCAGGGGGCCGAGGGCGTTCTGGAGATCGCGCTCGATCCGCTCGAACTGGGGCGCGTCCGGCTGAGTTTCGCCGAAGCGGGCGGTGCCCTGACGCTCGCCATCACCGCGGACCGGCCGGAAACCGCCGAGCTGATGCGCCGCCACCTGCAGCTTCTGACGCAGGAATTCCAGCGCGCCGGCCTCGATGCGCCGAGCGTCGACATCTCGGACCGTCATGGCGGAACCCGGCAGGAGGGGCGGCAAGACGCCCCCGGTGCGCCCACGCGGGACCAGCCCGGCGGGACCGCCGCCGATCCGGGCCCTGCTCCGGGGCCTGTCCCGGCCCGACGGCAGCCGCAGGACGGAAGCGGCCTTGACTTGCGGCTTTAGCCGCCTCGCCCGCGAAAGGCCCCTCTCATGGACATCCTTCAGACCCCGACCGCCGCCGCCACCGACAGGACCGCCAACGCCAGCGGCAGCGCCGACGCGGGCACGATCAGCGCCGATTTCGAGACCTTCCTGCGGCTTCTCACCACGCAGATGCAGCACCAGGACCCGCTCAACCCGATGGAATCGACCGAGTTCGCCAGCCAGCTGGCCCAGTTCTCGGGCGTGGAACAGCAGGTGCGCAGCAATGACCTTCTGACCGGGCTGCAGCGCGGGCTGGCCACGCTTGGCATGGGGCAGCTCGGCGGCTGGATCGGGATGGAGGCGCGGGCCGAGATGCCGGTCAATTTCGACGGACAGGCGGTGAGCCTGTCGGCCGCGCCCCATGCCCTCGCCGACCGGGTGGAGCTGATCGTGCGCAACGAGCGCGGCGAGATCGTGCAGGAGCTGCCGCTCGTGCCCGGCCAGGACAGGGTCACCTGGACCGGGACCGGCACGGATGGCGCGGCGGTGCTGCCGGGGCTCTACAGTTTCGCAACCCGCAGCTGGTCGGGTGCCGAGATGCTGGAGGAACGCGGCGCGATGGTCTACGCCACCGTCGCGGAGGCTGCGCTGGTGGATGGCGAGATCTGGCTGACCATGCAGGATGGGGTCTCGATCCCTTCGGGCGATGTCATGGGCCTGCGCGGTGCGGCGGGCTGACGCCCGGTCACACGACCGCCAGAAGCACCGCCACCCCAAGCCCGACGGCCACCCCGGCCAGCCCGATCCCGATCCGCTCGGCCCAGGGCGAGCGGCGCTCGGCCCGCTGCGGATTGGCCTGCGCAAGCAATGCGCGCTCGGCCAGCGCGGGCAGGCGGGGGCCGAAACGCGCGAGGATGCGCGCGGTGTTGTAAAGGTCGCGCACCGCGGCCTTGGGGCCGATGTTTTCCTTGATGTATTCCTCGACCACGGGGCGCGCGACGGTCCAGATGTTGATCTCTGGGTCGAGCGAGCGGGCCACGCCCTCGACCACCACCATGGTGCGTTGAAGCAGGATCAGCTCGGTCCGCGTCTCCATCCCGAAGCGTTCGGTCACCTCGAAGAGATAGGCCAGAAGCCGGGCCATCGAGATGCGGCTGGCATCCATGCCGAAGATCGGCTCACCCACGGACCGCAGCGCCTGCGCGAACTCGTCGATGTCGCGGTCGGCGGGGACGTAGCCCGCCTCGAAATGCACCTCGGCGACGCGGCGGTAATCCTTGCGGATGAAGCCCATCAGGATCTCGGCATAGACCCGGCGGGTATAGGCGTCGAGCCGCCCCATGATCCCGAAATCCAGCGCCACGAGATCACCGTTCGGCGCGACCTTGAGGTTGCCCTGGTGCATGTCGGCGTGAAAGAACCCGTCGCGCAGCGCGTGGCGCAGGAACATCTGCAGCACCCGCTCGCCCAGCGCGCGGCGGTCGTAGCCGTTGGCGTCGATGGTGGCGAGGTCCGACAGGGTCGTGCCCGTCACCCATTCCAGCGTCATCATGCGCCGCGAGGACAGGAACCACTCGACCTGCGGCACGACGAAGCCCGGATCGTCCTTGGTCTTGGCGTGGAACTCGCCGCAGGCCGAGGCTTCGATCCGCAGGTCCAGCTCCTGCATCACGACGCCTTCGAAATGCGCGATCACGTCGCGCGGGCGGAGGCGGCGCGAGGCGGGCGAGAGCGTCTCGACGAACCAGGCGATGAGGTAGAAGGCGTCGATATCCTTGCGAAACGCGCGTTCGATGCCGGGGCGCAGGATCTTGACCGCGACTTCGCGGCCGTCATCGGCCAGCCGCGCGCGGTGGACCTGCGCGATGGAGGCCGCGGCGACGGGTTCGGAGAACTCGGAAAACACCGCGTCGAGCGGTTTTTCCATCTCGCTTGCGACGACGCGCGCGGCCTCGGCCCGCGGAAAGGGGGGCAGCTTGTCCTGCAGAACCTGCAGTTGCAGCGCCATCTCGTGCCCGACCACGTCGGGCCGGGTCGAGAGGATCTGGCCGAACTTGATATAGGCGGGGCCAAGCGCGGTCAGCGCGCGGGGCACGGGCGGCGTGCCCGGGTCGCCGCGCAGGCCGAGCCACTTGAACGGCCAGCCCAGCACACGGGCCGCGATGCGGATCGAGCGCGGCGCCTCCAGCGCCTCGAGCACGGCGCCCATGGCGCCCGTCCGCTCGAAGGTGGCGCCGGGTCGGACCAGCCGCCATATGTTGTGGGGGCCCTTCACCTCAGATCTTCCACCCCGAATGCAGCGCGGCGATGCCCAGCGACAGGTTGCGGTAGCTCACCTGCTCGAAGCCCGCGGTGCGGATCATCGTGGCGAAGGTCTCCTGGTCCGGGAAACGGCGGATCGATTCGACGAGATACTGGTAGCTGTCGCGGTCGCCCGCGATCACCTGCCCCATGCGGGGGATCACGTTGAAGGAATAGAGATCGTAGAGCTTTTGCAGCCCGTCGTTCGGGATCTGGCTGAACTCCAGCACCATCAGCCGCCCGCCGGGGCGCAGCACGCGGAACGCCTCGGACAGCGCGTCGGGAATGCGGGTGACGTTGCGGATGCCGAAGCTGATCGTGTAGCGGTCGAAACTGTTGTCCTCGAAGGGCAGCGCCATGGCGTCGCCCACGATCCACTCGAGCTTGTCGGCCATCTGCGCGGCCTCGGCCCGCTTCTGCCCCTCGATCAGCATCGATTCGGTCATGTCGAGCACGGTGGCCGACGCCCCCGGCGCGCGCTTGAGAAAGCGGAAGGCCACATCGCCCGTTCCCCCCGCCACGTCCAGCAGGCGCTGTCCGTCGCGCGGGGCGAGCCAATCCATCATCGCGTCCTTCCAGACGCGGTGGATGCCGACGCTCATCACGTCGTTCATGATGTCGTATTTCGAGGCGACATTGGTGAAGACGCCATGGACCAGCCCGGCCTTCTCGGTCTCGTCGACCTCCTGGTAGCCGAAATGGGTCGTCCGCCCGGTCGTGTCTTCGGCCATGGGGCTTGTCCTTTTTACTGGTCACCCCTTCTTATAAGGGCCGCTCCGGGCGTTACAACGCCGCCCGCATCATAGGAAAGCCCGCCTTGCCCGAACTTCCAGAAGTCGAGACAGTCCGTCGCGGCCTTGCGCCCGTGCTCGAGGGCGCGCGGATCGCGCGGGCACAGGTGAACCGGCCCGACCTGCGCTGGCCCTTTCCCGAGCGCATGGCCGAGCGGCTGACCGGTGCGCGCATCGAGCGGCTGAGGCGGCGGTCGAAATACCTCCTCGCCGATCTCGACACCGGCGAAACGCTGATCGTTCATCTCGGCATGTCGGGGCGGATGATCGTCTCGGGCGGCGAGGCCAACCGGGACATGCTGGCGCAGTTTCACCACCTGCACCCCGCGCCCGAGAAGCACGACCATGTCGTGATCGACACCGAGGCGGGCGCGCGCGTGACCTTCAACGACGCAAGGCGCTTCGGCGCGATGGACCTGTGCCCGACCGAGGCGCTGGAGGGGCATTGGCTGATGAAGGGGATCGGGCCGGAGCCGCTGGGAAATTCCTTCGACGGCCCCTATCTCGTGGCGGCGTTTCGCGGGCGGCGCACGCCGGTGAAATCCGCGCTTCTGGATCAGAAGATCGTGGCGGGGCTGGGCAACATCTACGTCTGCGAGGCGCTGCATCGCGCGGGCATCTCGCCCCTGCGGCACGCGGGCCGCATCGCCGCGCCGCGAGTCGCGGCCCTCGTGCCGGTGATCCGCGATGTGCTGACCGAGGCAATCTCTGCCGGGGGGTCATCGCTGCGCGACTACCGGCAGGCGGATGGCGAACTGGGGTATTTTCAACACACCTTCCGGGTCTATGGCCGCGAGGGGGAGCCCTGCCAAACGCCCGACTGCCAAGGCAAAATCCGCCGAACGGTGCAATCGGGGCGGTCGAGCTTCCATTGCCCGGCATGTCAAAGATAGCTTGAAACCGGCGGTCGTGCTGCTAACCCTCCGCCCCTGAGCAACAGCCGGAGACCCCGCGCCCATGGCCTACGAGACCCTGATCGTCGAGCTCGAAGCTCACATCGCGCTCATCAAGCTGCACCGTCCCGATGCGCTGAACGCCCTGAACGGGCAGCTTCTGGGCGAGCTGGCCAAGGCGCTGAAATCGGCCGACGAGAACGACAAGGTCCGCTGCATCGTGCTGACCGGCTCGGAAAAGGCCTTTGCCGCCGGGGCCGACATCAAGGAGATGAGCGAGAAGAGCTTTGTCGATGTCTTCACCTCCGACATGTTCGGCGGCGAGGTCGAGACGATGCTGCGCGTGCGCAAGCCGATCATCGCCGCCGTCGCGGGCTACGCGCTGGGCGGGGGCTGCGAGCTGGCGATGATGTGCGATTTCATCATCGCGGCGGATACCGCCAAGTTCGGCCAGCCCGAGATCAATCTCGGCGTCGTGGCGGGCATCGGCGGCACGCAGCGCCTGACGCGCTTCGTGGGCAAGTCCAAGTCGATGGACATGCACCTGACCGGGCGCTTCATGACTGCGGAAGAGGCCGAACGCTCGGGCCTTGTCAGCCGCGTGGTGCCCGCGAAGAAGCTGATGGACGAGGCGATGGCAGCGGCGGCGAAGATCGCCGAGAAATCCATGATCGCCACCATGGCCGTGAAAGAGGCGGTGAACCGCAGCTACGAGATGCCGCTCCGCGAGGGGCTGCTCTATGAACGGCGGATGTTCCACGCGCTCTTCGCCACCGAGGATCAGAAGGAAGGCATGGCCGCCTTCCTCGAGAAGCGCGAGGCGCAGTTCCGGGACAAGTGACGGCGCGGACCCGCCGGGGGCGGGCCCTATGCGATGTAGTGCAGCCGGTCGAAGCGCGCGCGCAGCGCGGCGGTGCGGGGCGCGATGGCGGCGGGATCGTTGGCCGACAGCGCCTCGGCGATCAGGTCGGCCAGCGCGTCGACATCGGCGATGTCCACGCCCCAGCGCACCAGTTCCGGCGTCCCGATTCTGAGTCCGTTCATGTCGCCCGGCACCTCGTCCAGCGGCAGGCCGATGCCGCAGGCGAGGAAGCCCGCCTTGCGCAAGGTCTTCGAGGCCGCCTGCCCGCCGCCATAACCCGCGGCGGCGATGGCGAACTGGTGGCTTTCGGTCGCCCCGCGGGCGGTCTCGAAGACCGGCAAGCCACGCGCCTTGAGCGCGGTGGCCAGTGCCTTGGAAACCTCGATCATCTTGGCGGCATAGGCGCGGCCATGGGTCTTCCAGTCGAGCAGGGTCACCGCCAGCGCCGCCGATTTCGCGGCGTCGAAATTCGCCGTCATGCCGGGAAAGGCGATGTGGTCGAGCCGTTCGGCAAGGCTTGCGTCATTTGTCACGATCAGCCCGCCCGCCGGTCCGCCGAGGCTTTTGTAGGTGGACATGGTCATCAGATGCGCGCCCTCGGCCAGCGGGTCGGACCAGGCCTTGCCCGCGATGATCCCGCACTGGTGGGCGGCGTCGAACATCAGGTGCGCGCCGACGCTGTCGGCGATCTGACGCACTTCACGCACGGGATGCTCGAAGAGGTTCAGCGACGCGCCCAGCGTGATCAGCCTGGGCCGCTCGCGCTCGGCCAGATCGGCCAGCGCGTCCACGTCGATGGAATAATCCTCGGGCGAGACCGGCGCGGGCACCGTCCGCAGACGGTAAAGCCCCGCGCAGCCCGCCGCATGGTGGGTGACATGGCCGCCCACGCTGGCGGGCGGCGCGATGATCGTGTCGCCGGGTTTGCAGGTCGCCATGAAGGCATAGAGATTGGCCAGCGCGCCCGAGGGCACGCGGATCTCGGCGAAGCGGGCGTCGAAGACCTCGGCCGCCAGTTCGGCGGCGATGACCTCGATCTCCTCGATGGCCTCGAGCCCCATCTCGTACTTGTCGCCGGGGTAGCCCAGCGAGGGGCGCGAGCCGATGCCGGAGGCGAGCAGCGCCTCGGCCCTCGGGTTCATCACGTTGGTCGCGGGGTTGAGGTTGAAACACTCCCGCTCGTGGATGCGGCGGTTCTCCTCGGCCAGCGCCTCGATCCGGGCGATGAGCGCGGCACTCTCGGCCCCGGCCGTCGCCGCGGCGATCTCGGTCACGCGGTCCTCGCAGGTGTCGGGCACCCAGCCCCGCCGTTCCAGTTGCATCCCTGATCCTCCGGTTGCCGTCGCCGCGATCCTGTCGCCGGGCCGTGCCATGTGCAAACGGCAATTGCATCCCGGCGCAAAAGCCGCTATCCGCCGCGCCAGACATGCGTGTGAGGCCCGCCTTGGCCAGAGTCGCCCGGTAGCGAACCCGGGGTCGGGATCTCCCGCGTGAACCGCATTTGTATAGACCCGACGAGACGAAAGAGACACGACATGGCCAATACGCCCCAGTCCAAGAAGCGCGCCCGCCAGGCCGAGCGCCGCTATGCCGTCAACAAGGCGCGCCGCTCGCGCATCCGCACCTACCTGCGCAAGGTCGAAGAGGCGATCGCCTCGGGCGATCAGGCCGCAGCGGCCGCAGCTCTGAAGGAGTGCCAGCCCGAGCTGATGCGCGGCGTGACCAAGGGTGTGTTGCACAAGAACACCGTTGCCCGGAAAATGTCTCGCCTGTCCTCGCGCGTGAAGGCGCTGAAGGCCTGATCCGGCCGAAAATACCCGCATGAGTTGTGGGTCCGTGGGCGCTCCGAGACATCGGGGCGCCCATTTGCATTGAAAATGTCATTGAGTCTGAACGGGCTGTTCCCGGAGAAGGATTCGGGGTGCGTGTTCACATAACTGTCAAGTTCGAAGAGTCGTTGCAGCGGCACATGCCCATCCGCTAGCTTGATCAGGCGATTCAGGCGCCTCTGGGGGGCGGTTCGAGGGGACAAGCACAGGGTCAGTCCGGGCAAGACGGCAAAGGTCATGAAACTCATGATCCGAGCCTATAAGCGGTGGTCGGGTAGACGTTGTGGTATTGGTGCAACCGATGATTGTGTCATCGGCGTTGCCCATGTCTTGTTCCACGGCCGTCTCCGGAATGCCCGTTTTGACGATCATGACAGTGTCCCGCAGGACCGGCACAGGTGATGGGCCGGAACGGGAATATCATGTCGTGTCGCAGGACGAGATGTCTGCCGGTTGCCGTTGCGGAACGGTTGGCTTGGGGGTGCAGGTGTCGCAACGGATCGTCACGGACGACCCGTAAAAAGAATCGGGCCCGGCAAGGGGCCATGCAGTAAAAGCCGGGAAGGGCGCAGGAATGACGAACGAGACGTGGGGGCAGGTTCGGGGTGAGCTGCTCAAGGCAGTTGGCGAGAACAATTTCACCGCCTGGATTGATCCCATCGTCTTCGACCGTCTGGATGACCGCACCGCGCGCTTCCACGTGCCCACCAATTTCTTCGGCTCCTGGGTGTCGCAGAATTTCGGTGACGTGATCCTGCGACACCTGATTTCGGCCGGTGTGACGGTTGACCGGATCGAGTTCTCCGTGGGCCAGAGGCTTGCCGCACAGGCGGGCAACGCAAACGCCGCCCCGCAGACGCGGGAACCGGCGCAGACCAGCGCACCCGCACCCGCGGCCGGGGGCGCCGCCCCGACTGCGCCGGCCGCCGCCACCCCGGTCACGGCCCCCGCTTCGGCGTCCGCGGCCCCCCTGCGCACCGGAAGTGCGGACCTGCCCGGCGCTACCCTGAACCCGGCCTACCGGTTCGAGGATTTCATCGTCGGCAAGCCCAACGAGCTGGCCCATGCCGCCGCCAAGCGCGTGGCCGAAGGGCGCGATGTCTCCTTCAACCCGCTGTTCCTGTATGGCGGCGTCGGCCTCGGCAAAACGCCCCTGATGCATGCCATCGCGTGGGAATTGCGCGCCCGCTTTCCCGAGGCGCGGATCCTCTATCTCTCCGCCGAGCAGTTCATGTATCGCTTCGTCCGCGCGCTGCGCGAGCAGGACACGATGACCTTCAAGCAGATGTTCCGCTCGGTCGATGTGCTGATGGTCGATGACGTGCAGTTCATCGCCGGCAAGACCTCGACGCAGGAGGAATTCTTCCACACGTTCAACGCGCTGGTGGAAGAGGGCAAGCAGATCATCATCTCCGGCGACCGCGCGCCGGTGGACATGGAGGAACTCGACACCCGCATCGCCTCGCGGCTGCAGTGCGGGCTGGTCGTGGACCTGCACCCGACCGATTACGAGCTGCGCCTCGGTGTGCTGCAGCACAAGGCCGAGCGCGCGATGGCCAAGAACCCGCAGATCCGCATCGCCGAGGGCGTGCTGGAGTTCATGGCGCAGCGCATCTCCACCAACATCCGCGTGGTCGAGGGGGCGCTGACCCGCCTCTTCGCCTTTGCCGACCTGGTGCGCCGCGAGATCACCGTCGAGATGGTGCAGGATTGCCTGTCGGACATCCTGCGCTCGACCGACCGCAAGGTGACGCTGGACCAGATCATCAAGACCACCTGCGATTACTACAACATCCGGCAGGCCGACATCACCGGCTCCAGCCGGGCGCGGGCGGTGGCGCGGCCGCGGCAGATGGCGATGTATCTCTCGAAAACGCTGACCAGCCGCAGCTATCCCGAGATCGCCCGCAAGCTGGGCGGGCGGGATCACACCACCGTCCTTTACGGCGTCCGCAAGATCGAGGAACTGATGTCGGTCGACAGCCAGATCGCCGAGGATGCCGAGCTTCTGCGCCGGATGCTCGAAGCCTGAGACCGCGGTGCGGGCATGCAGGCCCCCGCGTGGGGGCTTGACGCCCGAGGCGCGCGCGGACACTCCTAGAAAAAACGGTTGTGCTGACGGGGGAGGCGGGTAGGCTCGCGGCCCCCGCACTTGTCGGAGCCAGGGCAATGAAACTCTCGATCGAGCGCGCCACGCTGTTGCGCGCTGTCTCTCAGGCGCAGTCTGTCGTGGAACGGCGCAACACCATTCCGATCCTCGCCAATGTCCTGATCGAGGCCGAGGGCGACACCGTCAGCTTTCGCGCCACGGACCTCGACATCGAGGTGGTCGACAAGGCCCCGGCGATGGTCGAGCGCGCGGGCGCGACCACCGTCTCGGCGGTGACCCTGCACGAGATCGTGCGCAAGCTGCCCGACGGCGCGCTGGTCTCGCTGAGCGAGGACAGCGCCCATGGCCGCCTGACGGTGCAGGCGGGTCGGTCGAATTTCCAGCTGGCGACGCTGCCGCGCGAAGATTTCCCGGTCATGACGGCGACCGAGTATTCGGCCAATTTCTCCTGCCCCGCACCCGTCTTGCGGCGGCTGTTCGACAAGTCGAAATTCGCCATCTCGACCGAAGAGACGCGCTATTACCTGAACGGCGTCTATTTCCACGTCGCCGAGGGCGAGACCGGCCCGGCCCTGCGCGCCGTGGCGACCGACGGTCACCGTCTGGCCCGCATCGACGCGGCCCTGCCGCAGGGCGCCGAGAAGATGCCGGGCGTCATCGTGCCCCGCAAGACGGTGGGCGAGTTGCGCAAGCTGCTGGACGATGACGAGGCGCAGATCGCGGTGTCGGTCAGCGAGACCAAGATCCGTTTTGCCACGCCCGAGATCACGCTGACCTCCAAGGTCATCGACGGCACCTTCCCCGATTACGCGCGCGTCATCCCGACGAACAACACCCGCCGGATGGAGGTCGACGCCTCGGATTTCGCCAAGGCGGTGGACCGCGTGGCGACGGTCAGTTCCGAACGCTCGCGCGCGGTGAAGATGGCGCTCGACGAGGATCGGCTGGTCCTGTCGGTGAACGCGCCGGATGCGGGCAATGCCGAGGAAGAACTGGCCGTGGCCTATGGCGACGACCGGCTCGAGATCGGCTTCAACGCGAAATACCTGCTCGAGATCGCCAGCCAGGTGGACCGCGAGAACGCGGTCTTCATGTTCTCCTCGCCCGGCGAGCCGACGCTGATGCGCGAGGGCAATGATACGTCCGCGATCTATGTCGTGATGCCGATGCGGGTGTGAAGCGGGCGGAAAACACGTGTTTTCCGTGCCGCGAAACTGCAGTTTCGCGTTTGGGAAAACTGCAGTTTTCCCACCCGTTTTCCTGCAGGAAAACGCGGCCATGACCCCCCATGTCGCATCCCTGACCCTGTCGCATTTCCGCAGCCACCGCCGCGCGCGGCTGGAGCTGGATGGTCGGCCCGTGGCGCTCCATGGCCCCAACGGGGCGGGCAAGACCAACCTGATGGAGGCGGTCTCGCTGCTCTCGCCGGGCCGCGGGCTGCGTCGTGCGACCGCCGAAGAGATCATCCGCCGCCCCGAGGCGATCGGCTGGAAGATCACCGCCGAGATCGCGGGCCCCGGCCTTGGTCACGAGATCGAGCTGACCGCCGAGCCGGGCCAGCCCCGCACGACCCGGATCGACGGCAAGACCGCCCCCCAAACCGCGCTGGCGCGGCTGCTCAGGATCGTCTGGCTGGTGCCCGCGCAGGACCGGCTCTGGATCGAGGGCGCGGATGGGCGCAGGCGGTTCCTCGACCGGATCGCGCTCAGTTTCCTGCCCGACCATGCCGAGGTCGCGCTGACCTATGAAAAGGCGATGCGCGAGCGCAACAGGCTGCTGAAGGAGCAGGTGACGGATGCGCGCTGGTATACCGCGCTCGAGGCGCAGATGGCCGAGGCCGGTGCCGCGATCACCGCCAACCGCCGCGACGCCATCGCGCGGATCACCGCCGCGCAGGAGGGGGCGGCGACGGCCTTTCCCGCCGCCGCGCTGGTGCTGGAGACCGATGCGCTGACCACGCCCGGCGATTACGCCACAGCCTTCGCCGAAAGCCGCGGGCGCGACATGGCGGCGGGGCGGACGCTGGTGGGGCCGCATCGTGCCGACCTGCAGGCGACCTATGTCGACAAGGCGATGCCCGCCGCGCAATGCTCGACCGGGGAGCAGAAGGCGCTTCTGATCTCGCTGGTGCTGGCCAATGCCCGCGCGCTCAAGGCGGAAACCGGGGCCGCGCCGCTGGTGCTGCTCGACGAGGTGGCGGCGCATCTGGATGCGGGCCGCCGCGCGGCGCTGTTTGACGAGATCTGCGCGCTGGGGGCGCAGGCCTGGATGACCGGCACGGGGCCGGAGCTTTTCATGGAACTGGGCGCGCGGGCGCAGTATGTGGCGGTCGCCGACACCGGCGGGGCCAGCGAGGCCCGTCTCCTCTGACCGGGTGCCCCGATGACCGTTACCTTCGAGCAGCTTGCCCTCTACGCCGCCGCCATGGCGGGGCTTTGGGTCATTCCCGGCCCGGTCTGGGTCGCGCTGACCGCTCGCGCGCTCTCGGGCGGCATGGCGGGGGCCTGGCCGCTGGCCGTGGGGGTGGCGCTGGGCGATCTGATCTGGCCGCTTTGCGCGATCCTCGGCCTGGCCTGGGTGCTGTCGCTTTACGGAGATGCGCTGGCGGTGATGCGCTGGATCGCGGCGGGGGTGTTCATCGTGATGGGCCTGTTGCTGTTCCGCGCGCCCGCCAAGACGCCCGGCACCGACAGCCGGATGACGCGGCCGGGGCTTTGGGCGGGGTTCTCGGTCGGCGTGGCCGCCGTGATCGGCAATCCCAAGGCGATCCTGTTCTACATGGGCTTCCTGCCCGGCTTCTTCGACCTGACCCGGATCACAGCGCCCGACATCGCCGCCATCCTCGCCATTTCCGCCGTCGTGCCGCTGATCGGAAACCTCGGGCTGGCGCTGTTCCTCGACCGGGCGCGGCGGCTGTTGCAAAGCCCCGCGGCGATCCGCAGGCTCAACATCGGCTCGGGCGTGCTGCTGATCGGGGTGGGGGTGGCCATCCCCTTTGTCTGAGGCCGCAAGGGGTTCGGGGTCCGCCTTGGCGGAACGCCTAAATCTTGTGTCTGTGACGTGACATTCCCCCCCTCGGGGGGTATAAATCCGCGACAAAGAACAGGCAGATCACCCCATGGCAGACCAGCCCAAGGCACCCGAAGAATACGGCGCCGATTCCATCAAGGTTCTCAAAGGCTTGGAGGCGGTTCGCAAGCGCCCCGGCATGTATATCGGCGACACCGACGATGGCTCGGGCCTGCATCACATGGTCTACGAGGTCGTGGACAACGGCATCGACGAGGCGCTGGCCGGTCACGCCGACGCGGTGACGGTCACGCTGCACCCCGACGACAGCGTTTCGGTCAGCGACAACGGGCGCGGCATCCCCGTGGGCATCCACGAGGAAGAGGGCGTGAGCGCGGCCGAGGTCATCATGACCCAGCTGCACGCGGGCGGGAAGTTCGACCAGAACAGCTACAAGGTGTCCGGCGGTCTGCACGGCGTCGGCGTCTCGGTCGTGAACGCGCTGTCGGACTGGCTGGAGTTGCGGATCTGGCGGGACGGCAAGGAACACTATGCCCGCTTCGAGCGCGGCGACACGGTCGAGCACCTGCGCGAGGTTGGCGACGCCAACGGCGAGAAGGGCACGGAAGTGCGCTTCATGGCCTCGACCAGCACGTTCAGCAACCTCGACTACAGCTTCAAGACGCTGGAGACCCGGTTGCGGGAACTGGCGTTCCTGAACTCGGGCGTGCGGATCACGCTGGAGGACGAGCGCCCCGCCGAGGCGCTGAAGTCCGAACTGTTCTACGAAGGCGGCGTGCGGGAATTCGTGCGGTATCTGGACCGCTCGAAGACCGCCGTGATGCCCGAGCCGATCTTCATGACCGGCGAGAAGGACGGCATCGGCGTGGAAATCGCCATGTGGTGGAACGACAGCTATCACGAGACGGTGCTGCCGTTTACCAACAACATCCCGCAGCGCGACGGCGGCACGCATCTCGCGGGCTTCCGGGGCGCGCTGACGCGGACGATCAACGCCTATGCCCAGTCGAGCGGCATCGCGAAGAAGGAGAAGGTCACTTTCACCGGCGACGACGCCCGAGAAGGCCTGACCTGCGTCCTGTCGGTCAAGGTGCCGGACCCGAAATTCTCGAGCCAGACCAAGGACAAGCTGGTCAGCTCCGAGGTGCGCCCAGCGGTCGAGGGGCTGGTGAACGAAAAGCTCGCGGAGTGGTTCGAGGAGAACCCCGCCATCGCGCGGCAGGTGGTCGGGAAGATCATCGAGGCCGCGCTGGCCCGCGAGGCCGCCCGCAAGGCGCGGGAACTGACCCGGCGCAAGACAGCGATGGATGTCGCCAGCCTGCCCGGCAAGCTGGCCGACTGCCAGGAGAAGGATCCCGCGAAGTCGGAACTGTTCCTCGTCGAGGGCGACTCGGCCGGCGGCTCGGCCAAGCAGGGCCGGTCGCGCAGCAACCAGGCGGTCCTGCCGTTGCGGGGCAAGATCCTGAACGTCGAGCGCGCCCGCTTCGACCGGATGCTGTCGAGCCAGGAGATCGGCACGCTGATCACCGCGCTCGGGACCGGCATCGGCCGTGACGAGTTCGACATCCGGAAACTGCGCTACCACAAGATCGTCATCATGACGGACGCCGACGTGGACGGCGCTCATATCCGGACGCTGTTGCTGACGTTCTTCTTCCGGCAGATGCCGGAACTGATCGAGGGCGGATACCTCTACATCGCGCAGCCGCCGCTCTACAAGGTCGCGCGCGGCAAGTCCGAGGTCTACCTGAAGGACCAGACCGCGCTGGAGGATTACCTGATCCAGCAGGGGATCGACGGCGCGGTGCTGCGCCTCGGGTCCGGGGCGGAAATCGCGGGCGCGGACCTCGCGCGGGTGGTCGAGGAGGCGCGGCAAGTGCGGCGCATCCTGCAGGCCTTCCCGACGCATTACCCGATGCACATCCTCGAACAGGCCGCGATTGCCGGGGCCTTCGCGCCAGGACAGCTGGACGACGACCTGCAGGGCACGGCCGACCGGGTGGCGTCGCGGCTGGACCTGATCGCGGTGGAATACGAGCGCGGCTGGATCGGGCGGCTGACGCAGGACCATGGCCTGCGCTTCACCCGGATGGTGCGCGGCGTGGACGAGGTGCGGACGCTCGACGGGCCGGTCCTGCGCTCGGGCGAGGCGCGGCGGCTGGGCGGGTTCACCGCGGCCCTGCGCGAGGTCTACACCGAGCCCGCGATGCTGGTGCGCAAGGACAAGGGCCTGCCGATCTACGGCCCGCTCGACCTGCTGAAGGCGGTGCTGGACGAGGGCGAGCGCGGCCTGACGCTGCAACGCTACAAGGGTCTCGGCGAGATGAACCCGGACCAGTTGTGGGAAACGACGCTGGACCCCGAGGCGCGCACGCTGTTGCAGGTGCGGATCGAGGATACCGCGGATGCGGACGATATCTTCACCAAGCTGATGGGCGACGTGGTCGAACCGCGCCGCGA
>JAOARA010000288.1 GCA_025211115.1 Roseicyclus sp.
CGTCAGTGCCGCGGGCGCGCAGGGGCTGATGCAGCTGATCCCTGCGACCGCCGAGCGGTTCGGCGTGGCCGATCCCTTCGCCCCGGACCAGAACATCGCGGGCGGTGTGGCCTATCTCGACTGGCTGTTGGCCGAGTTCGGCGGTGACCCGCTGCTGGCGCTGGCGGGCTACAACGCGGGCGAGGGGGCCGTGCGCCGCAACGGCGGCGTGCCGCCCTTCGCGGAAACCCGCGATTACGTGCCCAAGGTGCTGGCGACCTGGATGATGGCGCGCAGCCTCTGCCGCACCCCGCCCGAGCTGGTCTCGGACGGCTGCGTGTTCCTGCCCATCGCGGTGAACTGAGCCGTCCGGCCGGGCGCGTCAGGCAGGGTCAGGCCCCGTCAGACCAAGTCACACCAAGTCAGACCGCATCCGGCAAGGGGCGCGTCACGCCCGATTCCGCGATGGCGACAAAGGTGAAATCCCCCTCGGTCACCAGCATCCGTTCGCCCGTGCGCTGGCGGCGCACCCATGCCTCGACATGCATGGTGATCGAGGTGCGTCCGGTCCGCGTGATCGCGGTAAAGACCGAGAACAGGTCACCCACCAGAACCGGCGCGTGAAACCTCAGCGCCTCGATCGCCACGGTGGCGCAGCGCCCCTGCGCGCGGTCTATCGCGGTGATGCCCGCGGCGATGTCCATCTGGCTGACGACCCAGCCGCCAAACACATCGCCGCCGGAGTTCGTGTCGCCCGGCATCGGCACGGTCTGAAGCGTCAGCGCGCCCTCGGGTTCGCGCGCGTCAGACAAGCGTCGCCTCGGTCGCGGCGCGGAAGTCCTCTTCGGTGACGCCATCGGCCAGCTCGAGCAGCTTCAGCCCGCCGGGGACGACCTCCATCACGCCGAGGTTGGTGATGATCAGGTCCACCACGCCCTTGCCCGTCAGCGGCAGGGTGCATTCCTTCAGAACCTTGCTCTCGCCATGCTTGTTGGTGTGGTCCATGACCACGATCACACGGCCCACGCCCGCGACAAGGTCCATCGCGCCGCCCATGCCCTTGACCAGCTTGCCGGGGATCATCCAGTTGGCCAGGTCGCCGTTCTCGGCCACTTCCATCGCGCCGAGGATCGCCATGGCGATCTTGCCGCCGCGGATCATGCCGAAGCTTTGCGCGCTGTCGAAATAGGCGGTGTGGGGCAGTTCCGTGATGGTCTGCTTGCCGGCGTTGATCAGGTCGGGGTCTTCCTCGCCCTCGAAAGGAAACGGTCCCATCCCGAGCATCCCGTTCTCGGATTGCAGGGTCACCGTCATCCCCTCGGGGATGTGGTTGGACACCAGCGTCGGGATGCCGATCCCGAGGTTCACATACATCCCGTCCTGCAGTTCCTGCGCGGCGCGGGCGGCCATCTGGTTGCGATCCCACATATCGGTCACTCCTTGATCTGTGCTGTCGGGTCTGCCCCGGCGGAGGTTGCGCCAAGGGCTAGCGCAAAGGCGCGGAAAAGCGAAGCGCCAAACGCCGCGTTCATGTGGCGGTGATCGTTCAGCACCTTTCCCGCGCTGCGGAAATCCATCGCGCCCATGGCATAGGCGGGTCGGGTCAGGAACGGGCCTGCCATCGTCTCGGCCGGTTGCGGCACGAAGACGATGCCGCGGGCCGCCAGCGCGCGGGCCAGTGCGTCGCGGTAGAGCGCATGGAGGCGCGGCAATTCGGGGTGATCGGCGACCGAGGCATAGGGTTCCTGCCGGTGGGGGCCGCGCCGGGTGACGGCCACCGTGGGGTAGGGCGCGAGGGCCGCGAAGACCGGCGCGATGCCCCGGAACTGCCGGGCGAGGTGGTCGACGCGCCCGGCGATCGCCTCCTCCATCGCCGAGAGGAAAGCGGGCGTTGAGATCAGCGGCCTGTCGCGCCGTGTGGGCCAATCGGCCACGTCGTATTGCGCCGCCATGAACAGCGTCTGCGGCATCCCCAGCGTATCGCCGATGGCGAGCACCGCGTCGAACCGGGTCAGGTCCAGCGCCGCCGTGCCGTTCACCCGCTCGGCCAGCTTGCGCGCCGCCGTGTCGCCCTCCGCGGGCTGGAAACGGCCCGCCGCGTCGACACCGGCCTCGGCGAACTTGCCGCCGGGCAGGCCGTAGAAGGTGACGGACAGGTCCGGATGCGCCGCCGCGATCTCGGCCTCGGCGTATTTCACCGCGCCGATGTTGGAGGTTCCCACGACCGCGACCGCCCGCGTCATGGCCGGAACGCGTCCAGCAGCGCCTCTTCGCACATCGCCTCGTCGACCGTATCGGCCACGGGCTCGGCCCGCGCGTCGCCCGCCGGGGCAAGCCCGTGCGACGCAAGAAACAGCGCCATGATCCCCTCGACCACCTCGGGCTTCACTTGGCGCAGATCGGGGCCAAAGGCACCCCCCGCATGGGCGGGCGACATCACCAGCTCGTAGGAGGGGAAATAGTCGATCCGGTCCGAGCTGTCCGTCAGCATGTCGCAGACCACCCGAAGAACGGATTTCGACCGCATCGTCGCCGTCAGCACGTGATCCCCGCTCGCCGTCGCCGCCAGCGGCACGGGCGAGACCGTCAGAAGCCAGCGCAGACCGGGGTTCAGCTCGGCCAGCATCTCCTCGAGCGCGGTGAAATCCTCGAGGATCTCGGCCACCCCGTAGTTGCGGAAGGCGAAGATGTCGGGGTCGTACTCGCCCGCGATGGTGCCGGGCGCGGTGGGGTAGGCGGTGCCGGTTTCGCGGTGCTCCCACCCCTCGGTCAGGCCGAGAGTGAAGACCAGGAGGTCCGCCTCCTCCAGCGCGCGGCCAAGCGCGACAAGGTGCTGCGCCCGCATCTCGGCCACCTGTTCGGGGCTGGTGAGCCCCTCGGGCTCCACGCCGGGGCGCAGCGCGTCCCAGTAGCGGCCATCCTTCTCCCAGGCGGGCAGGGCAGGGGTGAACAGGCCCAGCATCTCCTCGACCAGCTGCCGGAACTGGCGCACGGTGTAGATGTTGCCGGTCCGCGC
>JAOARA010000289.1 GCA_025211115.1 Roseicyclus sp.
CGGAAGGCTTCGCGCGGGTGATCCTGCTGGCGGGGCATGGGGCCAACGTGGTGAACAACCCGCACGCCTCGGCGCTGCACTGCGGGGCCTGCGGCGGCTATTCGGGCGAGGTGAACGCGCGGCTTCTGGCGCTGTTGCTGAACGATCCCGAGGTCAGGGCGGGCCTGCCTGAACGCGGCATCACGCTGCCCGAGGATACGCTTTTCGTGGCCGGTCTTCATGACACGACGACGGACGGCGTAAAGCTCTACGAGGCGGATGTGAACACCTCCGTCCATGCCGATGATATCGCGCAACTCAAACGCTGGCTGGCCGATGCGGGCCGCATCACGCGGGCCGAGCGGGCGCTGCGCCTGCCGCGCGCGGCCGGCGAGGACGAGATCGAACAGCGGTCGCGCGACTGGGCCGAGGTGCGCCCCGAATGGGCGCTGGCGGGCTGCAAGGCCTTCATCGCCGCCCCGCGTGGGCGAACGGCGGGCCGCAGCCTCGAGGGCCGCGCTTTCCTGCACAATTACGACTGGCGCGAGGACAAGGGCTTTGGCGTGCTGGAACTGATCCTGACCGCGCCTGTCGTCGTCGCCAGCTGGATCAGCCTGCAATACTATGGCTCGACCGTCGCGCCCTCGGTCTTCGGGGGCGGCAACAAGCTGATCCACAACGTCACCGGCGGGATCGGCGTGGTCGAGGGGAACGGTGGCCTTCTGCGCGCGGGCCTGCCGTGGCAGTCGGTGCATGACGGCGAGGGCCATGCCCATGAACCGCTGCGCCTGTCGGTCTGCATCGAGGCCCCGCGCGAAGCGATGACCGAGATCCTCAGCCGTCACGACGGGGTGCGGGCGCTCTTCGACAACCGCTGGCTGCATCTCTTCGCGCTGGACGAGGCGGGGCGGATGGCCTGGCGCTACGCGGGCGACCTGCAATGGGAGGCCGTCGAGGCCGACGCGCGCCCCGTGGCGCTGCGCAAGGCGGGATGAGCGCCGGGGCTTGAGCGGCACTGCGAAACCTGAGTAACTCGGCCCATGGCCATCCTGACCGTCACGCTCAACCCTGCGCTCGACCTCGAGACGACTGTGCCGCAGCTGCTGCCCGGCGAAAAGCTGCGCTGCGCCGAGCCGAGCCGCGATCCGGGCGGCGGCGGTCTCAACGTCGCGCGCGCGGTGGTGCAGCTTGGCGGCGCAGCCGTGGCGCTGGTGGCCGCGGGAGGTCCGGCGGGGGCCGCGCTGGCCGAGATGCTGGCGGCGCGGGGCGTGCCGGTGGAACGGCTGCCCGCGCCGGGCGAGCTGCGACAGAACCTGTCGGTGATCGAAGGCGCGACGGGGCGGCAATACCGGTTCATCTTTCCCGGCCCGAGCTGGTCCGCCGGCGATATCGCGTCGACACGGGCCGCCCTGGCCGAGCGGGTGGCGGCGGGCGACTGGGTGGTGCTGTCGGGCTCGCTGCCGCCGGGCATGCCGCCCGAGGCGCTGGTCGCGCTGGCGCGGTCGCTGGCCGACAGGGGCGCGCGGGTGGTCGCCGACACTTCGGGCGCGGCCGCGGCGGCCCTTGCGCGCGCGCGGACGGGGCTGGCGCTGATGCGGCTGGATTTCGAGGAATCCGAGGCGCTGGCAGGCCGCCCCCTGCCCGACACGCAGGCCAGCGCGGCCTTTGCCGTCGAGCTGGTGACCGCGGGGGCGGCCGAGGTCGTGATCCTTGCCCGCGGGGCCGGAGGCTCGGTCCTCGCCGCGGCCGAAGGGCAATGGGCCGCGCCCGCGGCCGAGGTTCCGGTCGTCTCGCGCACCGGGGCAGGCGACAGTTTCGTCGCCGGTGCCGTCCTCGCGCTGTCGCGCGGCCTGCCGCTGGCCGAGGCCCTCAGCCACGGCTGCGCCGCGGCCAGTGCCGCGGTGACCACCCCGGCGACGGACCTGTGCGACCGCGACACGGTCGCGCGGCTGTTGCCGCAAAGCGTCGCCCGCAGGCTTTCGGCGGATTGATTCGACACCGCTGTCAGATTTCCGTGACAGGTGGTCGGACCTGAAGGCCGAAGTTTTCCAAGATTGACGCAGCGTTAGGCAAAGATCGCCCACACGCCACACATCGAAGAGTTTACAGTTGAATATGTCCAGTTTGCGTGACACTCTGGGCGCATGGGTTCCGGTCCGTCGCCCCGGCCAGAGCCCCGATCCCGGCGCGGCAACCCGCCCGCCATGTCACAGGTAAGAAAAGGAGGGGCGGAGAATGTCCGACGATCCCGACAAGGTATGGCCGACCGGCCTGACCCTGAAAGAAGCTGAAGAGGTGCACAGCTACCTCATCGACGGCACCCGCGTGTTCGGCGCGATCGCGCTTCTGGCGCATGTGCTGGTCGCCGTGTCCACACCGTGGCTCGGCTGAAGGGGGGCGCATCATGAACAACGCAAAGATGTGGCTCGTCGTGAAGCCGACCGTTGGCGTTCCGCTGTTCCTCGGCGCGGTGGCCGTCGGGTCTTTTGCCGTGCATGTCGCGGTTCTGACCAACACGACCTGGGTTGCCGATTTCCTGTCCGGCAGCTCGGCCAGCGATGACAGCGCGGCGCTTGCGACCGATCCGTCGATCCTGCCCGCCTCGGGCACGGCGGCGGCAGAGCTTCCGATGTATATCGAAGCCAGCGCAGATGGCTCGCAGTCGATGCGCGTGATCCTGCCAGATGGCCGGACCGCGACGCTCGTCGTCGACGACCTGACCCAGGCCGCGCTCCTGCAATAGGCGGGGCGATGCCGAACGACCGTGACACGCGGGTCGGAGGCCGCGGGGTGATCCCGCGCCCCCGGCCCGACCCCGGACCGCCCCCGGCACACGGGCGGAGAGACGTTCGTGAGTGAGATGTCCAGCCTCCGCGATACCGCGCTTCGCAAGATCCAGACGATCGGTCCGCGCTTCCTGCCCTTCGCGGACGTGGCAACCGAGGCCGTGCCGCTGTCGCGGCTGCTGCGGCTGTCGCTGTTCCAGGTGACCGTGGGCATGGCGCTGGTGCTGCTGGTCGGCACGCTCAACCGCGTGATGATCGTGGAACTGGCGGTTCCCGCCACGCTGGTGGGCGCGATGATCGCGCTGCCGCTGATCTTTGCGCCGTTCCGGGCGCTGATCGGCTACAAGTCCGACATCCACAGATCCGCCCTCGGCTGGCGGCGTGTGCCCTACATCTGGAAGGGCACGATGCTGCAGTTCGGGGGCTTCGCCATCATGCCCTTCGCGCTTTTGGTGCTGTCGGGCTACCAGGAAGCGGCGGATGCGCCGCTCTGGATCGGGCGCGCCGCCGCGGCGCTGGCCTTTCTGCTGGTGGGGGCGGGCGTCCACACGGTGCAGACCGTGGGGCTGGCGCTGGCGACCGACCTCGTCGAGGTCGAGGACCAGCCCAAGGTCGTCGGGCTGATGTATGTCATGCTGCTTCTGGGGATGATCGGCTCGGCGCTGGCCTTCGGCTGGCTGCTCGAGCCCTACACGCCGGGCAAGCTGGTGCAGGTGGTGCAGGGGGCCGCGGTGATCACCGTGGCGCTGAACCTTCTGGCGCTCTGGAAACAGGAGCCGCGCGACCGCGCGCGCGCCGCGCGGGTCGAAACCCACCCCGAGTTCCGCGATGCCTGGCGCATGTTCGTCGAGGGGCGCACGGCCGTGGGCCTTCTGGTCGTGATCGCGCTGGGGACGATGGGCTTCGGCATGGCCGATGTCGTGTTGGAACCCTATGGCGGCCAGGTGCTCGAGATGTCGGTGGCGATGACCACGCGGCTCACCGCGGTTCTGGCGGCGGGCGGGCTGATCGGCTTCGCCGTCGCCTCGAAGGTATTGCTGGACGGGCGCGCGCCGCTCGATGTGGCGTGGTGGGGGACGCTGATCGGTGTGCCCGCCTTCCTGCTGATCATCGCGGCAGGCCCGATGGGCCAGACCTCGCTGTTCGTGATCGGCACCGCGCTTGCGGGCCTGGGCGCGGGGCTGTTCGGCCATGGCACGCTGACCGCCACCATGCGCAGCGCGCCGCGTGCGCAGGTGGGGCTTGCGCTTGGTGCATGGGGTGCGGTGCAGGCCACCGCCGCGGGCCTTGCCGTGGCGCTTGGCGGCGTGATCCGCGACGTGATCGCGGGCCTGCCCGGTGCGGGCGGGTTCCGCCCCGAGGCCCCCTATACGCCGGTCTTCGCGCTCGAGCTGGCCCTGCTGGTGGCCGCGGTGGCCGCGATCCTTCTCATTCGCCGCAGACAGGCGCGACTTTTCCAGACCACGAGCTATACTGAACCTCGGCAGGGACGACCGGACAGGCCCGCCGCCACAACTGAGCCCCAGCCGCGCGACAGGCGGCCAACAGGAGGAGAGCCCCATGACGACGGTCGTCTCACGGCTTTATGACTCGGTCGAGGCCGCCACTGGCGTCGCCGACCAGCTGCGCGCGGAAGGTTTCCCGGACAGCACACTCTCGGTGATCACGGCCGCGGACGCGGACGAGATCATGAAGGCCCGCGTCAGCGAACGCGCGGCCGCGGCCTATGCCAAGGCGATGACGGACGGCCAGGCGGTCTTCGTCTGCCGCGCGCCCTTCACGCCCTTCGGCGCGGCACGCCGCGCGATGGAGCTGGCCGACGCGACCCCCATGGTCGATGCGGGCATCGGCAAGGCCAATGAATACGTCCGCGAAGAGGCACAGCTGGAGAACCTCACCCCCAGCATCCTGCCGAACCATCCGCTGATGATGACGCGCGACGATTACGTCGGCTCGGGCTGGTCCGGCTGGCGCGCGACACATGCGCTGGGATGGCCCACCGTCATTCGCCGCCGCGAAGCGCCGAAGAACATCATCCGCGGCGGGCGTTACATGTCGCGCGGCTTCTGGCCGGGCAAGCTGCTCAGCGACAAGCCGCGCAAGTCGAGCGTCTATTCGGGCGGAAAGCTGTTTCTCAGCTCGACCCGCTCGGTTTCGACGCCGAAGAAATCCTCGATCCTGAGCGGGCATCCGCGGATCAGCGAAAAGTTCGGCTTCAAGACGATCTCCGAACGGCGCTGACGGGCGCGCCCCTGATGCGAAAAGGCCGGGCCATGCGCCCGGCCTTTTTCATCTGCGCCCCGTCGGCCAGACCGCGCCCGCAGAGCTAGAGCGGATCGCGTTCATTCGCATTCACGCGATCCGCTCTAACTGTTTGATTTCGCATGTTCGAGGAGCGCAAAACCGGTTCCCACTTTTGCGCAACATGCTTTATTCCGCGGCGTGCTTGCTGGGCTTGAGCATCGGGCCAAGGTAGCGCCCGGTATGGGACCGCTCGACCTTGGCCACCTCCTCGGGGGTGCCAAGCGCGACGATCTCGCCGCCGCCGTCGCCGCCCTCGGGGCCGATGTCGATCAGCCAGTCGGCGGTCTTGATGACGTCGAGATTGTGCTCGATGACCACGACCGAATTGCCTTGGTCGACCAGCTCGTGCAGCACCTCGAGCAGCTTCTTCACATCCTCGAAATGCAGGCCGGTCGTCGGCTCGTCGAGAATGTAGAGCGTGCGCCCCGTCGACCGCTTGGCCAGTTCCTTGGACAGTTTCACGCGCTGCGCCTCGCCGCCGCTCAGCGTCGTCGCCTGCTGGCCGACCTTGATGTAGCCGAGGCCGACCCGCATCAGCGCGTCCATCTTCTCGCGGATCGCGGGCACGGCGGCGAAGAACTCCTGCGCGTCTTCCACCGTCATATCAAGCACATCCGCGATGGACCTGCCCTTGAACGTGACCTCCAGCGTCTCGCGGTTGTAGCGCTTGCCCTTGCAGGTCTCGCATTCGACGTAGACGTCCGGCAGGAAGTGCATCTCGATCTTGATGACGCCGTCGCCCTAGCAGGCCTCGCAGCGGCCGCCCTTCACGTTGAAGCTGAAGCGGCCGGGCTTGTAGCCGCGCGCCTTGGCCTCCGGCAGGCCGGCGAACCAGTCGCGGATCGGCGTGAAGGCCCCGGTATAGGGCGCGGGGTTCGACCGGGGGATGCGCCCGAGCGGGCGCTGGTCGATGTCGATCACCTTGTCGAGATGCTCCAGCCCCTTGATCGTCTCGCAGGGGGCCGGTGTCTGCCGCGCCCCGTTCAGCCGCATCGAGGC
>JAOARA010000290.1 GCA_025211115.1 Roseicyclus sp.
CTGGGTGGCGCGCATGACCGCCTATCTGCGCGACGCGCCGATGCCGGTCCACCTGCTCTGGCTGTCGCGGCGTCATCCCGACGATCCGGGCAGCCCGCAGACACTGGGGCCGGACCCGCTCTTCGTCACGCGCGAGATGCTGGACCGCGTTGCCGCCGCGGCCGCCGCGCTGACCATCGCCGCCCCGGAGGGGGGGCAGGTCTCGACCGGGACGCGCGGCATGTTCTTCGCCCCGCGCGAGGCCGCCGCCGCCCGCGCCCTGCCCGGCCCCGAGCTGCACGAGGAGGCCGCGCGGCGTCTCGCCCGCCTGCTGTCCTGAAACGCGAACCGCCCCGCACCCGGTCGGGCACGAGGCGGCGAAGACGTCGGACGGATCGGCTCAGAGCTTGCCGGTCAGTTCCGGCACGGCGTCGAACAGGTCGGCGACCAGGCCGTAATCGGCGACCTGGAAGATCGGCGCCTCTTCGTCCTTGTTGATCGCCACGATGACCTTGCTGTCCTTCATCCCGGCAAGGTGCTGGATCGCCCCGGAGATGCCGACGGCGATATACAGCTCGGGTGCCACGACCTTGCCGGTCTGGCCCACCTGCCAATCGTTCGGCGCATAGCCCGAATCGACCGCCGCGCGGGATGCGCCGACGGCGGCGCCCAGCTTGTCGGCCAGCCCTTCGATCAGCGCGAACTGCGCGGAGGAGCCGAGCGCGCGACCGCCGGAGACGACGATCCCCGCCGAGGTCAGCTCGGGCCGGTCCGAGGCCGCGACCTTGTCCTCGACCCAGGACGACAGGTCCGAGGCACCGGGGGCCGCCACCGTCTCGACCGCGGCCGAACCGCCGGTGCCCGCCGCGTCGAAGCTGGAGGTGCGGAAGGGCACGACCTTCTTCGCGTCCTTCGACTTGACGGTCTGGATCGCGTTGCCCGCGTAGATCGGGCGCTCGAACGTGTCGGCATCGACGACGCCCGAGGCGTCCGAGATCACCATGACGTCCAGCATCGCCGCGACGCGCGGCATGATGTTCTTGGCGTCCGTCGTCGCGGGCGCGACGATGTGGCTGTAATCGCCCGCAAGCCCCACGATCAGCTCGGCCGTGGCCTCGGCCAGACGGTGGCCCAGGCTCTCGCCCTCGGCGCAAAGCACCTTTGCCACGCCGTCGATCGTCGCCGCCTGGTCGGCGGCCGCCTTGGCGGAGGCACCTGCGCAAAGCACGGTGACATCGCCCAGCTTGCCCGCCGCCGTGACCGCCTTGGCGGTCGCATCCATGTTCAGCTCGCCCGAGGTCACCTCGGCCAGAAGAAGAACCGCCATCAGATCACCCCCGCTTCTTCCTTGAGTTTCGAGATCAGCTCGTCGACCGACCCCACCTTGACGCCGGCCTTGCGGGCCTCGGGCTCGGTGGTGGTGACGATCTCAAGCCGCGGCGTGACGTCGACGCCGTAATCGGCGGCGGTCTTTTCATCCAGCGGCTTCTTCTTGGCCTTCATGATGTTCGGCAGCGAGGCATAGCGCGGCTCGTTCAGGCGCAGATCGACCGAGATGATCGCGGGCATCTTGACCTTGATGGTCTGCAGACCGCCGTCCACCTCGCGGGTCACCACGGCGGCATCGCCCTCGACCGACACCTCGGAGGCAAAGGTCGCCTGCGACCAGCCCAGAAGCGCGGACAGCATCTGCCCCGTCGCGTTCATGTCGTTGTCGATCGCCTGCTTGCCGCAGAGCACGAGGCCCGGCTGCTCTTCTTCCACGACCTTGGCGAGGATCTTGGCCACCGCCAGCGGCTCGATATCGGTGTGGACGTCATCGGCGGCCACCACGAGGATCGCGCGGTCAGCCCCCATCGCCAGCGCGGTGCGCAGGGTTTCCTGTGCCTGCTTGACGCCGATGGAGACGGCGACGATTTCCTCGGCCTTGCCGGCCTCCTTCAGGCGGATCGCCTCTTCGACGGCGATCTCGTCGAACGGGTTCATCGACATCTTGACGTTGGCGAGATCGACCCCGGACCCATCCGCCTTGACGCGGACCTTCACGTTGTAGTCGATCACGCGCTTGACGGGCACAAGTACCTTCATGCGGACCTCTCCTCTTTCCGGCGCCTCCCCGGCGCCACATGCCGTTTCAAGGGGAAGTGATAGTGCGATCAGGGGGTGGAAAACAGGTCAAAATCGACGCGGCAGGGTCCGGGGACGCCGCGTCAGACCGGATTGGCGCGCAGCCACAGCTCGGCGGCGATGGCCGCGTAGCAGGCGAGCGAGCCGAGAAAGACGAAGACATGCCAGATCGTGTTGTGGAACGGCAGCCGCGTCCACAGGAGAAACGCGATGCCCGAGGAATAGGTGATCCCCCCGGCCGCCAGCAGCCAGAAGCCCGCGGGGCTGAGGCCCGAGACAAGCGGCCCGCCCCAGATCGCCCCAGCCCAGCCAAGGCCGAGGTAAAGCGGGATCGACAGCCAGCCGAGCCGCGAGGAGAACAGGATCATCAGCGCCCCCAGCGCCGCGACCGACCAGATCGCCACCAGAAAGGCGCCCTGCGCCGACACGAGGATGGCGAAGGGCGTGTAGGTGCCCGCGATCTTGAAATAGATCGCCGACTTGTCGAAGCGCCGCAGCCGCTCGACCCAGGCGGGGCGCTGCAACAGGTTGTAGGCGGCCGAAAAGCTCCACATCGCAAGGCCGGTGGCCACATAGACGGCAAGCGCCGCGACCAGCGCCGCCTCGCCGATCCAGAGGGCTGCCAGAACGATCAGGACAGGCCCCCCGACCAGCGCGGCACCGATCCCCGAGGCATGCACGATGGCATCCGAGACATACTCGGCGCGGGAATAGGGGCGGGTTCCGCTGATGTGGCTCATGCGTGAAAGGGTAGCGCACGCGGCCCCGCACGCAAAACGGGACGTTGCGGCAGCGGTCCGTCAGACCGCCTTGCGCGCCCTGAGCGCGGCCGAGATCGTTCCGTCGTCGAGGTAATCCAGTTCGCCCCCGATGGGCACGCCCTGCGCCAGCGAGGTCACGGCAACCCCCATCCCCTCCAGCGCGTCGGCGATGTAATGCGCGGTGGTCTGCCCGTCGACGGTGGCGTTCAGCGCAAGGATCACCTCCGAGACACCCTCGCCGGTCACGCGGTCCAGAAGCCGCGGGATGCGCAGGTCTTCCGGCCCGATGTCATCCAGCGCCGAGAGCGTGCCGCCCAGAACGTGATACCGCCCGCCAAAGGCCCCGCCGCGTTCCATCGCCCAAAGGTCGGCGACATCCTCAACCACGCAGATCAGCCCGTTCGCGCGCCGGTCGTCGGAGCAGATCGGGCACAGGTCGGCGGTGCCGATATTGCCGCAGTTCAGGCATTCGCGCGCCGTCTCGGCCACGCGGGCCATGGTCTCGGCCAAGGGGCGCATCAGCGCCCCCCGCTTCTTGATCAGCTGCAGCACGGCGCGCCTTGCCGACCGGGGGCCAAGCCCCGGCAGGCGGGCCATGATCTCGATC
>JAOARA010000006.1 GCA_025211115.1 Roseicyclus sp.
CCTTGTCGGCGATGATCAGCGTGCGCTCGAACTGGCCGGTGTTCTCGGCGTTGATGCGGAAATAGGTCGACAGCTCCATCGGGCAGCGCACGCCCGGCGGAACGTAGACGAAAGAACCGTCCGAGAAGACCGCCGAATTCAGCGTGGCAAAGAAATTGTCGGTGATCGGCACGACCGACCCGAGGTATTTCTTCACCAACTCGGGGTGGGTCTTGATCGCCTCCGAGATCGAGCAGAAGATCACACCCGCCTTCTCCAGCTCCTTCTGGAAGGTGGTGCCGACGCTGACGCTGTCGAAGACCGCATCGACGGCCACCTTGCGGCCTTCGGCCGGCGCATCCTCGGCCCCTTCGACGCCCGCAAGGATCATCTGCTCCTTCAGCGGGATGCCGAGCTTTTCATAGGTGCGCAGCAGCTCGGGGTCGACTTCGTCCAGCGATTTGGGCTTTTCGGCCATGCTTTTCGGACGGGCGTAGTAATACTGCTCCTGGTAGGCGATGGGGGGATAATTCACCATCGCCCAATCGGGCTCGTCCATCTGCTTCCAGCGCTTGAACGCCTGCAACCGCCAGTCGAGCATCCACTCCGGCTCGCCGTTCTTTTCCGAGATGAGCCGAACGATATCCTCGTTCACGCCCTTGGGCGCGTAATCCATCTCGATCTCGGTTTCCCAACCGTATTTGTACTTGCCGCCCATCGCCTGGACGGTTTCCACGGTCTCGCGGTCGACGCCGTCCTTGACCTGGGTTTCCGCGATATCGCTGTCGAGGGCTGCCATGTTTCGTCCTCCTGTTCCCGGCCCAAGGCCGGTTCGTCCTGTTCTCGGGCCGTCGCCTGCCCTGTTTCCGTCAGCGCCCGCGCGCCGCCCATCTGTCCCGCGCCGCAAGCCACGCTTCGGCGAAAGCCATCACCTCGGCCTCGGTCGTCTCCGGCCCCAGCGAGACCCTGAGCGCCGATGCGGCCTCGGCCTCACCCAGCCCCATCGCGCGCAAGACCCCGCTGGCCTTCACCTTGCCCGAGGAACAGGCCGAGCCCGCCGAGACGGCAAAGCCCGCAAGGTCCATCTGCATCACCTGCGTCTCGCCCTTCCAACCGGGCGTGACCATCAGGCTGGTGTTCGGCAGCCGAGGGCCTCCTTTCCCGACAAAAATAGTCCCATTCGCGCGGGGGTCCAGAGTATTTTCTAGAATATTTCTAAGTTTGTCCACCCGGCCCCCGGCACCGGAGTCAAGATCTTGCGTGGCCGCCGCCGCCGCCGCGCCAAATCCTGCAATGCCGATCAGGTTCTCGGTGCCCGACCGGCGCCCCATCTCCTGCCCGCCGCCCCGGATGCGCGCCGAAACGTCCAGACCGCGACGCAAGACCAGCGCGCCGATTCCCTTCGGCCCGCCGATCTTGTGCGCCGAGACAAAGGCCATATCGACCCCCGACCAGTCGAAGGCCACGGGGATCTTGCCGAAGCCTTGGGTCCAGTCGCTGACCGCCAGACCCTCGGGCAGGTCCTGGATGATCCCGGTCTCGGAATTGGCCAGTTGCAGCGTGCTTGCGCCCGGATCGGTCACGCGCACGCGGCCCGCCGCATCCACGGGCAAGTCCTCGGTCACCCAGGCCCGCACCGCGTCATGTTCCACCGCCGCGCCATGCAGCCCCCGCCCCGCCAGCGCCAGCGCCGCGGCCTCGGTGCTGCCCGAAACGAAGACGATATCGGCGGCCTGCGCCCCCAGCGCCTCGGCCAGCTGGCCGCGCGCGCGTTCCATCAGGCCCTTGGCCGCGCGCCCCTCGGCATGGACCGACGAGGGGTTGCCGACCAGCTCCATCGCCTCCAGCATCGCGGCGCGCGCCTCGAGCCGCAACGGTGCCGTCGCATTGTGATCGAGATAGACCCGCCCCATCGCGCCCCTGCTTCATCTTCCCAAAAATACGGATATCCCGCCCTCCGCCACAGGCGCGGCGGGCGGTGGATCAGCCCTCGTCCACCACTTCGAACAGCGTCGGCACCGCCGGGCAGGGCGTCAGGTCGTTCTGCACCACGTCCGACAGCCGCGTCTGGTGCAGGAAGACATAGACATGCGCCGAGAGGCTCTCCCACAACCGGTTGGTCATCGACTGCGCCCGGCTGCCCGAGACACCGCCCGAGGCCCCCGCCCCGGTGTGCAGCGCGCTCACCGTTTCGTCGACCGCGGCGAAGATCTCGACCACCCGGATCTCGGCCGCCGGCCGCGCCAGCCGGTAGCCGCCGCCGGGCCCGCGCACCGAGGCGACCAGCCCCGCGCGCCGCAATTTCACGAACAACTGCTCGAGGTAGGGCAAGGAGATGTCCTGCCGCTTCGACAGCTCCGACAGCGGCACCTGCACGCCCTCGTTCTGCAGCGCCAGATCGGCCATCGCCACCATCGCGTAGCGCCCCTTGGTGCTGAGCTTCATCGCGCCCCTATCCCCTGCAATGATTGACCTTTCCGGTCCACAGGCTTAACTGCGAAACGATCCGGCACGGGGCCTGCCCGCGCCGACAAGTTTGGAACGGTTCTAGGGAGCGCCCGACATCCCGTCAAGCGCGCGCACCCCCAAGGCCACCTGAAGGAGAGATGGATTGCCCGAGGTGATTTTCCCCGGCCCCGAAGGCCGGCTCGAAGGCCGCTACCACCCGCAAAAGGCCAAGGACGCGCCGATCGCCATCATCCTGCATCCGCATCCGCAATTCGGCGGCACGATGAACAACCGCGTGGTCTACAACCTGCATTACGCGTTCCACAACATCGGCTTCACCGTGCTGCGCTTCAACTTCCGCGGCGTGGGCCGCAGCCAGGGTGAATACGACCAGGGCATCGGCGAATTGAGCGATGCCGCCTCGGCGCTCGATTACCTGCAGTCGATGAACCCCAATTCCAAGCATTGCTGGGTTGCGGGCTTTTCCTTCGGCGCGTGGATCGGGATGCAGCTTCTGATGCGGCGGCCCGAGATCACCGGCTTCATCTCGGTCTCGCCGCCGGCGAACATGTATGACTTCAGCTTCCTCGCGCCCTGCCCGGCCTCGGGGCTGATCATCAACGGCGCCGCCGACCGCGTGGCCAAGCCGCAGGACACCCGCATCCTCGTGGACAAGCTGCACGAACAGAAGGGCATCACGATCACCCATGAGGAGGTCGAGGGCGCCGGACATTTCTTCGAGCCGCCGCACATGGACCCGATGATCGACAGCGTGAAGAGCTACGTCAAACGCCGCCTGACCGAGACCACGCGGTAAGCCCGGCCATGGCCCTTGCCCAAGACCTCGCCGAGCAGCTCGCCAAGGACACGGTCGCCGCGTCAGAGCGGCTCGGCGACGAGAACCTGCCCGAAGAGATCGCCCGCGCCGTCGGGGCCTCTTCGCCCACCACGGAAGAATTCTTCCGCACGGCCGTGCGCACCATTCTCGCCGAAAAGCGCGCGCGCAAGCTGCTGGAGCGGAAACTGGCCGCCGCGGGCATGACGGGCAGGCCGCCCGAGGGGTAGGCACCGCGGCATCCCGTCACGGTATACAATCGCATACCAAGCTTTCCCGAAGCGCCCGGATCGGCTAGACGTCCCCCGACGCAACCGCCCTGACCGGAGCCTTTCCCATGCCCAAGATCAAGGTCGAGTACCCCATCGTCGAGATGGACGGCGACGAGATGACCCGCATCATGTGGGATTTCATCAAGCAAAAGCTCATCCTGCCCTATCTCGACGTTGACCTGCTCTACTA
>JAOARA010000036.1 GCA_025211115.1 Roseicyclus sp.
CGCACACCCGGCGGTCGGAAGAGATGGAGCGCTTTCAGCAATTCTCGACGCCGCTGCCCATGGGGCTCGCGGCTGTGGCGGCAGCACAGATCACGCCCTATGATCTTGTCCTAGAGCCGTCTGCCGGGACCGGGCTTCTGGCGATCCTCGCCGAGATCGCCGGCGGCGCTCTGGCTCTCACCGAGATGGCGGTCTCCCGGGCCGCCCTTCTTCGCTTGCTGTTCCCGGGCCGACCGGTCACGGGGTTTGATGCCGCGCAGAGCGACGAGCATCTCGATGCCTGCTCAAGCCCGAGCGTCATTCTGATGAACCCGCCTTTCTCGGCCCAAGCCAATGTCGATGGTCGGTCGACCGAGGCGACCGCCCGACATCTGCGCTCGGCCCTTGCGCGCTTAGTTCCCGGCGGACGGCTCGTGGCCATCACAGGGGCCGGTTTCGCGCCGGATGCGCCGGCCTGGGCCGAGACCTTCGGCCGTCTGACCGAGACCGCCCATCTCGTCTTCACCGGCGCGGTGTCGGGCGCCGCTTTCGCCAAGCACGGCACCAGCTTCGAGACGCGGATTTCTGTCTTCGACAAATGCCGCGGCGGCGAGCCGGGCGGCACCACCGCAGACCTGCGCCAACCCATGTCTAGGGACGTGGCGCATCTGATGTCCCGGGTCACTGCCGAGGTTCCGCCGCGCCTCAAACTGGATCCAGCTCCTGCTGCGGGGCAGGGCCATTCTTCCCCCTTTCCGGGAAATTTTCACCTCACCACCCGCAAACCCGCCAGCCGATCGCACGCGACCTCTGCAGCCAATCCGGCGAAGCCTGAAACCCAGATTGAGGCCGAGGAACTGGACTACGCTCTCCGCGACGCCGCCGAAGACGAAGACACGGCACGGCTGTCCGACGCGATCTACGAGACCTTCCGCCTGCAGGCCATCAACATCCCCGGCGCGGCGCCGCACCCCACCAAACTTGTGCAATCGGCGGCCATGGCCTCTGTCGCACCGCCGAAACCCAGCTATCGCCCCAAGCTTCCGGCGGCCATCCTGCGCGACGGCCTGTTGTCCGACGCGCAGCTTGAGACTGTCATCTACGCGGGGGAGGCGCATGGCGGGCATCTCACTGGGTCTTGGACCGTCGATGAAACCGGAGACGTGGTCTCCGCTGCACCGGACGATGCCGCTGACGCCGTCCGCTTCCGCCGCGGCTTTTTCCTCGGCGATGGCACCGGGGCGGGCAAGGGCCGCCAGTCGGCCGGGATCCTGCTCGACAACTGGTGCCAAGGCCGCCGCAAGGCGCTCTGGATCTCGAAGAGCGACAAGCTTCTCGAGGATGCGCAGCGCGACTGGTCCGCACTCGGCCAGGAGCGGCTGCTTGTCACGCCCCTCTCGCGCTTCGCGCAGGGCCGCGACATCCCGCTCTCCGAGGGCATTCTCTTCACCACCTACGCCACGCTGCGCTCCGAAGAGCGGGGGACCAAGAAGTCCCGCGTCGACCAGATCGTCGACTGGCTCGGGGCGGATTTCGACGGAGTGATCCTCTTCGACGAAAGCCATGCCATGGCGAATGCCGCCGGCGGCAAAGGCGAGCGGGGCGAAACACAAGCCTCGCAGCAGGGCAGGGCGGGCCTGCGCCTGCAGCACAAACTTCCGAATGCCCGCGTGGTCTATGTCTCGGCCACGGGCGCGACGACGGTCCACAACCTCGCTTATGCTCAGCGTCTCGGTCTCTGGGGCGGGGAGGATTTTCCATTTGCTATCCGCGCCGAGTTTGTCGAAGCCATCGAGGCTGGCGGCGTCGCGGCGATGGAGGTTCTGGCCCGTGACCTCCGGGCGCTCGGTCTCTACACGGCGCGGTCGCTTTCCTATGACGGTGTCGAATACGAGATGCTGGAGCACGCGCTCAGCTTCGAGCAGCGCGGCATTTACGATGCCTATGCCGGGGCCTTCGCCATCATCCACAACAACCTGACCGCGGCGCTGGAAGCCGCGAACATTTCCGGTGAGAGCGGCACGCTGAACCGCCAGGCGAAATCCGCCGCTCGCTCGGCGTTTGAATCCGCCAAGCAGCGCTTCTTCGGCCACCTGCTAACCAGCATGAAAACCCCCGCCCTCATTTCCAGCATCGAGGGGGATCTGGCGGCAGGCCATGCCGCCGTCATCCAGATCGTCTCGACGGGCGAGGCGCTCATGGAGCGCCGCCTGTCGGAGATCCCGACCGACGAATGGGACGATATCCGCTTTGACATCACTCCCAGGGAGTATGTCCTGGACTACCTCGCCCATTCTTTCCCGGTCCAGCTCTACGAGCCTTTCACTGACAGCGAGGGCAACCTCTCGTCGCGCCCCGTCACGCGCGCCGGCCAACCGGTGGAGTGCCGCGAAGCCGTCCGGCGTCGTGACGCGCTGATTGAGAAACTGGCTTCGCTTCCGCCCGTGCCGGGTGCACTCGACCAGATCGTCCAGCGCTTCGGCACCGATCTCGTGGCCGAAGTCACAGGGCGCTCGCGGCGCATCGTGCGGAAGGGCGAAGGGCATTCGGCACGGCTCGTGGTGGAGAACCGGGCCGGAGCCGCGAACCTCACGGAGACCCAAGCCTTCATGGATGACGAAAAGCGTATCCTGATCTTCTCGGATGCCGGCGGCACCGGGCGCAGCTATCACGCCGATCTCGGGGCGAAGAACCAGCGCCTGCGGGTCCACTACCTCTTGGAACCCGGCTGGAAGGCAGACGC
>JAOARA010000291.1 GCA_025211115.1 Roseicyclus sp.
AACTCGGTCGGGTGCTCGTAGCCGTCGACCACGAGGATCTCCGCGCCGATGTTGCGCTCGCGGTCGGGAAAGATCTGGCTGACATCCCGTCCCACCATCATCTTCACCACCTCGGCCTCGGTCACCTCGGCGATTGCCCCGCTGCCGACAAGTGCGCCGTCGCGGAAGACCGTGTAATTGTCGGCGATGCGGAAGATCTCGTCGAACTTGTGGCTGATGAAGAGGATGGCCTTTCCCTGGGCCTTCAACTCTTCGACAAGCTCGTAGAGCTCCTCGATCTCCTTCTGGCTCAGGGCGGCCGTCGGCTCATCCATGATGACGACGCGTGCGTCGATGGACAGGGCGCGCGCGATCGCCACAAGATGCTTGCTGGCAATCCCGAGATCCCTGAGCCGCGTGCGCGGGTCGATGTTCGCGCCGATCCCCACGAGGATCTCGCGGGCCCTTTCGATCATCGCGCTGGTGTCGATCAGGCCGAACCGTCCGCGGGGCGCATGGCCGAGAAAGATGTTTTCGGCCACCGACAACTCGTCGAACAGCACCGTCTCCTGGTGGATCGCCGTCACACCGGCATCGCCGGCCGCCTGCGCGGTGGCAAAGCGCACCGATGCCCCGTCCACCTCGAGCGTGCCGCCATCGGGCTGATAGATGCCCGTCAGGATCTTGACGACCGTCGATTTCCCCGCGCCGTTCTCGCCGATCAGCGCCGTGACCTTTCCGGCGAACAGCTGCAACGAAACCTGCGACAAGGCGGTGACACCGGGGAACGTCTTGGTCACGCCGTTGAGCGCGAGCACCGGGATATCGCCCTGCGTGCCCTGCGTGCCCTGCGTGCTCGGCATGTGATCGGCCTGCATCAGCATGGTGCGCCCTCGTGTCGGGAAAGCGTCCGGCGCGATGCGAAGACCGCGCCGGACTGGCAGGATCAGAAGATGTCCGCGAAATCGGCCACGTTGGAGGCGTCATAGGTGAACGGATCCGACATCGCGGCGGTCGTCGCGTCGTCGAGCGTCACCGAGCCCATGCGGCCCATCGGGATTTCCGCGCCCGGCTCGGCCGTCGCTTCGCCCGACGCAAGGGCATGCGCGATCATCGCCGCGGAGTATCCGAGGTCGATCGGGTTCCAGATCGCGAAGCTCCGGGTGGCACCGGACTCGACGCAGCCGGCCATCTCGGAGGGCAGGCCAAGGCCGGTCACGTTGATCTCGCCGATACGGCCGGCGTCGGACACCGCCTGGCAGGCGGCAAGGATACCGACGGTCGTGGGCGCGATGATGGCCTGCAGATCCGGGTAGGATGCCATCAGCCCCTGCGCTTCGCGGTAGGATTTGTCGGACAGGTCGTCGCCGTAGACGGTGGCCACGATGTTGATGCCGGGGAAGTTCGGCAGGGCCTCTTCGGCGGCTGCGATCCAGGCGTTCTGGTTGGTGGCGGTGGCCGAGGCCGACAGGAACGCGACATCACCGCCGTCCGGCATGTGATCCGCGGCGAGGCGCAGGATCGTGTTGCCGATCAGCTCGGTGGACGAGGGGTTCAGGTGCATCATGCGGCCCTCTTCGGACACGCCGGAATCCCAGGAGATGACGGTGATGCCGCGCTGCATGGCGCGCTGCAGGGCCGGTGCCACGGCATCGGGGTCATTGGCCGAGATGGCGATCGCATCGACGCCCTGGGCGATCAGCGAATTGATCACCTCGATCTGCCCTTCGGCGGTGGTGTCGGTGGGGCCGGTGTAGATGATCTCGACATTGCCAAGCTCGGCCGCGGCTTCCTCCGCGCCCTCGGCCGCGGCCTCGAAGAAGCCGATCCCGAGCGCCTTGACCACAAGCGCGATGCGCATGTTGTCCTGCGCCATGGCGCTGGTGCCCATCATGCTCGCTGCAAGGCTCATGCCCGCAACCAGCGAAGTGAATGTCCGACGTTTCATGTCATGTCCTCCCAAAGAGACGATTGAACGAGACCGAGTCACGAGGCGGCCTCCTCCTCTTGAGCGCCGCCGGGCTGGGCGACGATCAGTTTCACGTCCGCGGCGTCCAGCATCGCTGCCGCCTTGTCCGAGATCCCTTCATCCGTGATGAGCGTCGAGATGCGGTCGAGACCGCACAGCACGAGGCTCGACCGCTGCTCGAACTTCGAGCTGTCGACGAGGACGACAAGCTCGTCGGCCTGTCCGATCAGCTTCGCCTCGGCCTGGATCAGCAACGGATCGGCCTCCATCAGGCCGAGCGGACCGACGCCTTGAGCGCCCATGAACATGCGTCGGGCATAGAAATTCCGGGTCACGTCGTTTTCGAACGGGGACAGGATGATGTTCTGCTCGCGGTAGATCGCGCCCCCCGAGACCATCACCGTGTTCTTCGAATGCTTCAGAAGGTGCTCGGCGATGGGAAAGGAGTTCGTGAACACCTGGCAGCGCCGTGTCGCAAGCGGGTGAACCATCTGGAAGGTCGTCGTGCCGCCGTTGATGATGATCGGATCCCCATCGTCGCACAGATCAACCGCGGCCCGTGCGATGGCGCGCTTTTCCTTGATCCTCAGCGTTTCGTTCACCGCGAAGGTGCGACCGGCCAGCCCGACGAATTGCGGCGGGTGGATCGACTCGACGCCGCCCCGCACGCGCCGGACCTTCTGCTGCATGTGCAGCGCGGAAATGTCCCGTCGTATCGTGGCTTCCGATGCCCCGGTGAGGTTGCACAGGTCGACGACGGTCACGACGGCCCGATCCTGGACTGCGGACAGAATGACCCTGTGACGTTCTTTTTCGTGCATCGGTGCCTCCCTGACCGGAGACCCTGCCCAGAATCACCAAATGCGTCAATCAAAAACGATCACGAACCACCATTCTGCGATGCAGCATGATTGGAAATGATTGTTCAAGATTGACAAACTGCCGCGCCGACATCACCCTGCCGCCGAGGGGAACTGCGGCTTTGCCCACCGTTACAGGAGCGCATCATGTTGAAATCAGTTGATAACCCGCTGCTTGAGAACCGTTGGGACGCTCAGGCCGTGCTCGGCATGAGCGAGTCGGAGCTGCTGCTGTACCGCTCCAATATCCTTGGGGCGGACAAGCGCGTGACCAACTACGGCGGCGGGAACACGTCGGCCAAGGTCATGGAGACCGACCCGCTCACCGGTGAGCAGGTCGAGGTGCTCTGGGTGAAGGGCTCGGGCGGGGATATCGGCTCCATCAGGATGGACGGGTTCGCAACGCTCTACATGGACAAGCTCACCGCCCTGAAATCGCTCTACCGCGGGGTGGAGTTCGAGGACGAGATGGTTGGCTACCTGCCCCATTGCACCTTTCGGCTGAACCCGCGCGCCGCGTCCATCGACACGCCGCTGCATGCCTACGTGCCCCGCAAGCATGTCGACCATGTCCATGCCGATGCGATCATTGCGATTGCCGCCTCGAAGACCTCGAGGGCCCTGACCCAAGAGATCTTCGGCGACCGGATCGGTTGGCTGCCGTGGAAACGTCCCGGCTACGAGTTGGGCCTGTGGCTGGAGAAATTCTGCCTCGAGAACCCCGAGGCCGACGGCGTCGTGCTGGAGAGCCACGGGCTGTTCACCTGGGCCGATACCGCCAAGGACTGCTACGACACCACGATCGACGTGATCAACCGCGCGACCGAGTGGTTGCACGCGCGCACGGCGCGTGTTCCGGCATTCGGCGGCCCCCGCCATGAGGCCCTGCCCGCAGCCGAGCGCCGCGCGGTGGCTGCACGTCTGATGCCCGCCATCCGCGGCTTTGTCAGCGGCAATCAGCACATGGTGGGCCATTTCAACGACAGCCCTGCCGTGCTGGACTTCGTGAACGCGCAGGACATGGAGCCGCTGGCGGCCCTGGGCACCTCCTGCCCGGATCATTTCCTGCGCACCAAGATCCGGCCCCTCGTGGTGAATTTCGATCCTGCGTCCGGCGATCTCGACACCGTTCTGGAAGGATTGCCCGCGCAGATCGAGGCCTATCGCAAGGACTACTCGGCCTATTACGAGCGCTGCAAACACGATGACAGCCCCGCGCTGCGCGACCCCAACGCGGTCGTCTACCTCGTGCCCGGCGTGGGCATGATCACCTTTGCCAGGGACAAGGCCACGGCGCGCATCTCGGGCGAGTTCTATGTCAACGCCATCAACGTGATGCGCGGGGCCTCGGCGGTCGGCGAATACCAGGGCCTGCCCGAGCAGGAGGCCTTCGACATCGAATACTGGCTTCTGGAGGAAGCCAAGCTGCAGCGCATGCCCAAGCCCCGGTCGCTGGCCGGCCGGGTCGCCCTCGTGACCGGCGGAGCGGGGGGCATCGGCGCGGCGACGGCCGAGCGATACCTCGCCGAAGGCGCCTGTGTCATGCTGGCCGACATCAACGCCGACAACCTCGAGCGGGCGCAGGCCAGCCTTGTGCAGCGCCACGGCACCGACGTGGTGCGCTCCGTCGTCATGGACGTGACCGACGAAGAGGCCGTGGCGCGGGCCTTTGCCGAAACGGCTGTCGAGTTCGGCGGCGTCGACATTCTCGTCTCGAACGCGGGCATCGCATCCTCGGCGCCGGTCGAAGAGACGACGCTGGCGATGTGGAACCGGAACATGGACATCCTCAGCACCGGTTATTTCCTCGTCAGCCGCGAGGCGTTCAAGCTGATGCGGGTGCAGGACATGGGGGGGGCCATCGTCTACGTCGCGTCCAAGAACGGGCTTGCCGCATCCCCCAATGCCTCGGCCTATTGCACCGCCAAGGCGTCCGAGATCCACCTTGCCCGCTGCCTCGCTCTCGAGGGGGCCGAGGCCGGCATTCGCGTCAATGTCGTGAACCCGGACGCCGTGCTGCGGGGGTCGAAGATCTGGGAGGGCGAGTGGCTGGACCAGCGTGCCTCGACCTACGGGACGGACAAGGAAGGCCTCGAGGAGATGTATCGCAATCGCTCGATGCTCAAGCGTTCGGTCCTGCCCGAAGACATCGCCGAGGCCTGCTATTTCTTCGCGGCCGACACCTCGGCCAAGTCCACCGGCAACATCCTCAATGTCGATGCCGGAAACGTGCAGGCGTTCACGCGCTGACCGCGCCGAAGGGGAGGAGCGACATGAGCTACGACAGCGCGAAAGCGGCCTTTGCCGATTGGGGCGTGGACACCGAGGCCGCCCTCGAGCGGCTGAAAACCGTGGCGATCTCGATGCATTGCTGGCAAGGCGATGACGTTGTCGGGTTCGAGGCGAAGAGCGGGTCCTCGGGCGGCGGCATCCAGGCGACCGGCAATCATCCGGGGCGCGCCCGCACGCCCGACGAGTTGCGGGCCGATCTGGAATTCGCCTACGCGATGATCCCCGGCCGGCACCGGCTGAACCTCCACGCCATGTACATGGACACGGACGAGTCACCGGACCGCGACGAGATCGAATACCGGCATTTCGCGCCTTGGGTGGACTGGGCCCGGAGCCAGGGCATCGGTCTCGACTTCAACCCGACCTTTTTTGCCCATGCGCGGGCCGACGACAACCTGACGCTCTCCCATCCCGATGCCGGCATCCGCGACTTCTGGATCGAGCACGGCAAGCGCAGCCGGGACATCGCCGCGCGCATCGGTGCCGAACTGGGCAGCCCCTGCGTCAACAACATCTGGGTGCCCGACGGCTACAAGGATAACCCCATCGACCGGATGGCCGCGCGCAAGCGGCTGGAGGCGTCGCTCGATGCGATGCTGGCGCAGCCGCATGACCCGGAGCACATGCTCGATGCGGTGGAGTCCAAGCTGTTCGGGATTGGGGTCGAGGCCTGCACGGTCGGCTCGCATGAATTCTACATGGGCTACGCGATCCGCAAGGGCACGCTTCTGTGCCTCGACATGGGGCATTTCCACCCGACCGAAAGCATCGCGGACAAGCTCAGTGCCGTGGCCCTGTCGCTCCCGCGGCTGCTGTTGCACGTGTCGCGCCCGATGCGATGGGACAGCGACCACGTCATCCTGCAAAACGACGATATCCTCGCCATGGCGCAGGAACTGGTGGGGGCTGACCTGCTGGACCGCACCTTCATCGGGCTCGATTTCTTCGATGCGACGATCAGCCGGACAGCGGCCTGGGTCATCGGCGTGCGCAACATGCAAAAGGCGCTGCTGCGCGCGCTGCTGATGCCGTGGGAGCGGCTGAGATCGGCCGAGGACAGGCTGGATTTCACGACCCGCCTGACCGTGACCGAGGAAGTCCGGGATCTGCCCTACGGGGCAATCTGGGCCGAGTTCTGCGCCCGCCTGGAGACGCCGACCGGTCTTGCGCTGATCGGCGAGCTTGACGCCTACCAGGCCCGCGTCGCCGCGCGCGGCTAGTCGGACCACCGCGGCGGTCCATGCGCCGCCCCGTCCCCCGCCTTGGCGGGCGGACCGGGGCGGGCGGTCACAGGCGGATCGGGTCCGATTTCGCCAGCCGGTCAAAGGCCATCAGGCTCTCGATCAGCGCGGGCATCTGCGACAGCGGGATCATGTTCGGCCCGTCCGAGGGCGCGCGGTCGGGGTCTTCATGGGTTTCGATGAAGACGCCCGCGATGCCCAGCGAGACGGCGGCGCGCGCCATCACCGGCGCGAATTCGCGCTGCCCGCCCGAGCTGCCGCCCTGTCCGCCGGGTTGCTGCACCGAATGGGTGGCGTCCATGATGACGGGGTAGCCCGTCTTCATCATCTCGGGCAGCGACCGCATGTCGGCCACCAGCGCGTTGTAGCCGAAGCTTGCCCCCCGCTCGGTCAGAAGCAGGCGGCGGTTGCCCGTGCTCTCGACCTTGGCCACGACATTTTTCATGTCCCAGGGCGCGAGGAACTGGCCCTTCTTGATATTGACCGCCGCGCCGGTCTCGCCCGCCGCCAGCAGAAGGTCGGTCTGGCGGCACAGGAAGGCCGGGATCTGGATGATGTCGCAGACCTCGGCCACGGGGGCGCATTGCTCGGGGCCGTGAATGTCCGTCAGCACGGGGCAGCCCAGCTCGGCCTTGATGTCTGCAAGGATCGCCAGCCCCTCGTCCATCCCGAGGCCCCGCTTGCCCGACAGGCTGGTCCGGTTGGCCTTGTCGTAACTCGCCTTGAAGACGAAGCCCGCTCCCGCCGCCGCGCAGGCCTCGGCCATGGCGCGGGCGATCATCAGCGCGTGGTCGCGCCCCTCCAGCTGGCAGGGGCCGGCGATGACCGTCAGGGGGATGTCGTTGCCAAAGGCCACGGGGCCCGTTTCCACGATCTGCATGGGTGTCCTTCCGGTCGTCTCGGCCCCCGTCCGGGGGCTCAGGTGCTGACCTGCTCGCGCAGGATCGACGCTGTCATCGACACCATCAGGTAGATGCCCGAGAACACGAAGAATGCAAGCAGGGTGTTCTCGAAGGCGCGCGGATAGGCGGCCTTGTCGGGGGCGACGGGGAACACCCCGATGGACAGGTAGAGGGACTGGCGGTTCGCCTCGATCCGGGCGGTTTCCATCGCCTGCAGGGCCTGCGCCAGCATCATCTGCCGGGTTTCCAGGTCGGCCTGCGCGATCAGAAGCTCGGACTGGACGCGGGCGAGCGACGCGTTCCCGGCATCCGCCTCGGTCAGGCCGCCGCGCAATTCGGCGATCAGCGCCTCGAGCCGCGCGATGTTGTTCTGGGCCACCTCGACGCGCGTCGCGTTGGGGCTGCGCGCGGCCTGGATCTCGGCAAGGCGCAGCCGCTCCTGTTGCAGTTCCAGCTCGAAGGTGCCGATCTGGCTGAACACCGCCGACACCTCGGCCTCGGCCGAGAGCACGCCGCGCCGCTCCTGCAGCGCAAGGACGCGGGCCTGTGCCTCGGCGACGCGGCGCTCGGCATCCTCGTAGCTTTCGCGCGCACCGGCCATCTGGTCCTCGCGCAGGCGCTGGCTCATCTGGTCGACGCGTTCCTCGGCGTAGCGGATCATCGCCTCGGAAAAGGCCTGGCTCACCTGCGGGTCGGCGGCGAGCATCTCCAGCTTCACGACGCCCTCGGTCGGATCGTAACCGATCGTCAACTGGTCGCGGTAGGTGTCGTAGACGGTCTCGACCGCGGCATCGGGCGCGATCCGGACAAGCGGGTCGATGCGCGCATCCGAGAAATGCTGACGGAATCCCAGCTCCTCGTCGAGGCGCAGCATCGCTTCGCGGCTTTCGAGGTAGCTTTGCACCACGATGCTTTCCTGCACCGTGGCGAAACTGCTGCCGCCCAGCAGGCTTCCAAGACCGCCGGCCGAACCGGCACCGCCCTCGGCCTTCTGGATCACGAACTCGGTGTTGGTGGCATAAAGCGGCGTGGCCACGCGGTAGAAGTAGTAACCGACCAGCAAGGTCGGCAGCAGCACGAAGAACGCCAGCCGACTGGCCAGCAGGATCAGGCGCTTGCGGCGGCGGCGCACGATGTCGCGCTGGACCTTCATGATCTCGGCGGCGCGTTCGTCGGCACTGAGCGGGCGCGGTGGGGCGGGCGGCGCGGGCGGCTGCGCCGGGCGTGTCGTCGCCGGCAGGTTCGCCGCACCCGGCTCGGGCTGGCCCTGCCGCGTCTCGGCGACGATCATGTCGAGCATGTTGGACTGCGAGAACGGGTCGATCCCGCGGGCGCGCAGGAGGCGCACGGCGTCGAAATCGGAACTCGGGCTCAGCCCGTGCTTTTGCGCCAGGCGCCGCGCCATGCGCAGCTGGCGCCCGGTCAGCCCCTCGGCCCGGATCGCGGCCAGCTCCTGCGCCGGATTGGGCGCGGGATTGGGCGCGGGATTGGGCGCCGGGTTCGGCGCAGCGGCCTGCGCGGCGGGCTGTTGCTCTGCCCCTTCGGTGCGGCGGCGCGCCTCGGCGGCCGAGCCGGGCATCGCAAGATCGCCGAACCCGTCTTCGGGCCTTTCGGGCGCGGCGAGCAGCTCTTCGGGGGCATAGGCCGTTCGCGCCTGCGGGGCGGCGGGGCGCTGCTCCTGCGGCGGGGCGGGGGTGGCGGCTGCGGCAGGGGCGCTCCGGGGCACCGCGGCCTGCGCGTCGCCCATCGGCGTGATCGGATCGCTGCGGCGGATGCGGAACTTACGCGCCTTGGGTGTCGTAGTCATAAAGCTGCTTCGCCTCTTCGAGCGTGTCGAACTCGTACAAGTGCCCATCGCGCAGGACGGCGGCGCGGCGGGCGAATTTTTCCAATGTCTGCGCCTGGTGAGACACGATCACCACGGTCGCGTTCTTCAACCGGTCGGCCAGGATCGAGCCCGCCTTGCGGTTGAACTCGGCGTCTGTCGTCTGCGGCATCCCCTCGTCGATCAGGTAGATGTCGAAGTCCAGCACCAGCAGGAGCGAAAAGTTGAACCGCGCGCTCATGCCGGCCGAGTAGGTGCCGACCGGCATGTCGAAATACTCGTCGATCCCGCAGACCCAGCGGCAGAAGGCCTCAACGTAATCGGGGTCGAGCCCGTAGAGCTGCGCGATGTAGCGCGCGTTCTCGCAACCCGAGAGCCGACCGATCACGCCGCCCATGAAGCCCAGCGGAAACGAGATGCGGGCCGAGCGGTAGATATTGCCTTCGTCGGGTTTCTCGAGCCCGGCCATCATCTTGATCAGCGTGGTCTTGCCGGTGCCGTTCGGGGCGAGAATGCCCAGCGACGAGCCCAGCTCGACCTTGAACGAGGCACGGTCGAGAATCACCTTGCGGCGCTCCCCGGTCCAGAAGGATTTCGAAACCTCGACGAATTCGAGCATCTGCTGCCTGTCGCTTCCGCGCTGTCTGAGTGTCAAGCGGTGGTCTGACCGCCACCTTTGCATCCTATCACCCTAAAGATGATTTTGGGCGGTAATATGTCCAATCCACCATGATGTGATGGGATTGATGCCGTGGTCCGAAAAATGCCGAAGGGCCCGCGGTCTGGGCGCGGGCCTTTGGGAGTGGAGAGGCGGACGCGCCGCCAGCGGATCGGGTCAGGCCAGCGCGGCCCAGGTCACGCCTGCGACCATCGCCCCCGCCAGCGCAAAGGCGATATAGGCGGCAAAGACCCGCGGCTTGACCAGCGCCCAGACGGCGATGGCGGCCGGGATGGAGCTGACGCCGCCCGCGATCACGAAGGCCATGGCCGCGCCGGGGTTCATGCCCTGCGTCAGCAACCCCTCGAGCAGCGGCACGGCGGCATAGCCGTTCAGGTAGGCGGGTGCGCCGACCAGCGCCGCAAGCGCGATCGGGGCGATCCCGTCGCCGCCGATCAGGCGGGCCACCGCCTCGGCGGGGACATAGGCGATCAGGAGCGCCTGGAAGAGATAGGCCAGCATCAGCCACTTGCCGAGGAAGACGAAATTCGACCACCCGCTGTCCGCAAAGACTCGGCGGCGCTGGGCCTCTTGCCAGAAGCGCCAGTTCAGCGTGGCCCTCTTCGCCTTGCAGCAGCCGCCGACCTTGGGCTGCGTGCGCAGCGGATCGGCGAAGACGGGGGTCGCGGCCATCAGCTTGACGGTCAGGCCGCCCGCAAGGCCGAGGGCCACGGCGGCCACCGTCTTGGCGAGTGCGAAGTCGAAGCCGAGCCCGCCCGCAGTGATGGCGAACATCGCGGGGTCCATCAGGGGCGAGGCGAGCCAGAAGGCCATGACCGCCGAGAGCGGCGCGCCCGCGGCCAGAAGCGCCGCGACGAAGGGGATCACCTGGCACGAACAGAAGGGCGATAGCCCGCCGACCAGCGCGCCGATCACGATCATCCGCGTCTCGCGCCCCTTGAACGCGCCGTCGAGCAACCGCTCGGAGCCGGAGGCCTTCATCCCCGCGATGGCGATCACGGCGAACAGGATATAGGGCAGCGTCCCCGCGAAACTGTCGAGCATCTCGGTCACGGTGGGCGCGACGGCGGGCCTGTCGAAGACGGCGAGAACCAGCAGGATCAGCGCACCGGTGAGCGCGACCTTGTCGATGCGCTGCCAAAGCGCCGGGATCGGGCGGGGGGTCTGGGTGAGATCAGCCATCGGCCTTGTCCTTTCGACAGTCCGGGTCGGGTCCGCCGAGATCGGCGCAGCATTCCGAGACGAGGAACCGCGACAGCGCCTCGACCGCGGCGATGTCGACCGAGGACAGGATGCGCCGCCCGTCGCGGCGTTGCACGACCAATCCCGCCGACACGAGTTGCTTGAGATGGTGGGTCAGGACCGATCCGGTGACGCCCACCGCCTCGCCCAGGTCACCGATGGGCAGGCCGCGCGGCCCCGCCCGCACGAGGCGGCGCAGGATCGCCAGCCGGGGCTCGGAGCCGAGCGCGGCAAAGGCCGTGGCGGCGCGGGTGATCTCGGGGAGCGGGGCCGGGCTGGTTTCCATGATTCTATAAGTATCGAAATGAATGGCTGCCGTCCAGTCCCGCGACACCCCGCATTGCCGCGGCGGGGCCGTGCCCCTATCTGCCTCGCCATGCCCGATCTTCTGGCCGATATCGCCGCCTGCCGCCTCTGCGCCGACCGTTTCGCGGCGACGGCCACGCGCCATGCGCCGAACCCGGTGGTCTGGTTCCGGCCCGGCGCGCGCATTCTCGTCGCCAGCCAGGCGCCGGGGATGCGGGTGCATCACGCCAACCGCCCCTTCTGGGACCGCTCGGGCCAGCGGTTGCGCGACTGGATGGGCGTGAGCGAGGCCGAGTTCTACGACCGGTCGCGCATCGCCATCCTGCCCATGGCCTTCTGTTTTCCCGGCTATGACGCCAAGGGCGGCGACCTGCCGCCGCCGCGGCTCTGTGCCGAGACATGGCGCGCGCAGGCGATGGAGATGCTGGAGGGGGTCGCGCTGACGCTGCTGATCGGCGCCCATGCACAGGGCTGGCACCTGGGCGGGCGGATGGCGGTGACCGCGCGCGTCGCGGGCTGGCGCGACCATGCGCCCGCGGTCTTCCCCTTGCCGCATCCCTCGTGGCGCAATACCGCGTGGCTGAAGAGAAACCTCTGGTTCGAGGCCGAGCTGCTGCCGGTCCTTCGGACCCGTATCCGCGAGGTGCTGGACAGATGACACCGCTCGACCAGGCCCATGCCGCGATGGAGGCCGCGCCCGAGACCGACGCCCTGCGGCTGCGCTTCTACGACCGGCTTGCCGGCTCGGAGCTGTTCCTGTTGCTCGAGGAGGAACCCGAGGGCGACCGCATCCGCCCCGCGATCTTCCCGGTCGAGGGGCAGAGCTTCGCGCTGGTCTTCGACCGCGAGGAGCGGCTGACGGCCTTCGCCGAGGGGGCCGCGCCCTACGCGGCGCTGTCGGGCCGCGCGCTGGCGGGGATGCTGGCGGGGCAGGGGATCGGGTTGGGGGTGAACCTCGGCGTCGCGCCCTCCTCGATCCTGATCGAGGCGGGATCGGTCGACTGGCTGGCCGCGACGCTGGCCGCCGCCCCCGAGGAGGTGGAGGAACGCCCCGAGGAACTGGCCGCGCCCGCGGGCCTGCCGGAGGTGCTGTTGACCGCGCTGGATGCGCGGCTGGCCGCGGCCGAGGGGCTGGCGCGCATGGCCTATCTCGTGGCGGCGACCTACGCGGGCGGGCGGCGCGGTCACCTGATGGGCTTCGTCGATGCGGTCCCCGGGGCCGAGCCCGCGCTGGCCCGCGCGGTGGGCGACGCGCTGACCTTTTCGGGGGTGGAGGCCGGGTCGCTCGACGTGGGCTTCTTCCGCGCCACCGACCCGGTGGCGGCACGGCTGGCGCGCGTGGGGCTGCGCTTCGACCTGCCCGAGGCACCCAAGGCCGAGCAGGTGCCGGGGCGCGCGCCCGGCATGGATCCCGACGCGCCGCCAAGGCTGCGCTGAGAGGGGGGCGCCGCGCGTCAGGCGCCTTTGGCGCCCTCCTTGCGGCGCATTGCCATGGATGGGTGTCGCGGTTCGGTCCCGGCAGGTGGCCGTTCGGGGGCGGTGTCGGTGTCGGATGCCTCCGGCGGCCATATTTGCGGGATGAAGATGGTACGGGCGCGCCCGGTCAATAGCCCCTGTCGCGGTCGACGAGGTGGAGGAAGGGCTCCCCGGCCTCGCCGCGGCGGATGTTCTCGGCGATGGCGCGCGAGGCGGAGGCGGCACGCGTTTCGCTGGCGATATGCGGGGTGACGGTGACGCGGGGATGCGCCCAGTAGGGGTGGTCGGGTGGCAGAGGCTCGGTGCGGAACGTGTCGAGCGTGGCATGGCCGATATGGCCATTGTCGAGCGCGGCCAGCAGCGCGTCGTCGTCGATCAGCGGGCCGCGGCCGGGGTTCAGGATCACCGCGCCCTCGGGCATGAGCGCGAGGCGGCGCGCGTCGAGCGTGTTCTCGGTGGCGGGCGTGTCGGGCAGGAGCAGGGTGACGATCTCGGCCTGCCGCAGGACGGTGTCGAGGCCGTCTGCCCCGTGATGCGTCTCGATGCCCGCGATCTCCTTGGGGCTGCGCGACCAGCCGAGGGTGCGGAAGTTCAGCTGCGCCAGCATCCGCGCGCAGGCCGATCCAAGCTCGCCCAGGCCCAGCATGGCGACGGTGCGGTCGCGCGCCAGCGGCGGGGCGCTGCCCGCGCGCCAGATGCCGTCCTGGCCGTGAATGTGGCGGTCCATGCCGAGGTGGTGGCGCAACACGTGGCCCGTGACCCATTCCACCATGCCCTCGGTCAGCCCCGCGTCGACCATGCGGGCCAGCGGCACCGTGAGCGTGGGGTTGCCCACCACGTCCTCGACCCCGGCCCAGAGGTTCAGCACGGCCTTGAGCCGCGTGTAGGGCGTGAAATCGGTCAGCCCGCTGGTCGGCGCGTAGACGATGTAGTCGACGGTGTCGGGCGCGGCCTCGGTCGTGAGGGTCGCATGGGCCAGGCCGACCTCGGACAGCGCGGTGCGCAAGGGGGCTTCGTAGGTGTCCCACCGCTCGGACTTGGCGGCGAAAAGGATGGTGGGCATGTGCGGTCTCCTGTCAGCGCGGGCGGTGGATATGCGCGCTTTGCACCAGACCGAAGGCCACCATCAAGACCAGCATCGCCGATCCGCCATAGCTGACCAGCGGGAGCGGCACGCCGACAACGGGCGCAAGCCCCATCACCATCGCCATGTTGATGGCGAAATAGAGGAAGAAGGCCACCGCGATTCCCATCACGAGCAGCGAGGCGTAGCGGTCGCGCTGCATGACCGCGGTGGCGATGCAGAAGACGAGGATCAGGATGTAGAGCACCAGGAGCGAGGCGGCCCCGATGAAGCCGAATTCCTCGGCCAGCGTGGTGAAGATGAAATCGGTGTGCTTTTCGGGCAAAAAGTTCAGGCGGCTTTGCGTGCCCTCCATGAAGCCGCGGCCGGTCCAGCCGCCCGACCCCAGCGCGATCTGGCTTTGCGTGATGTGATAGCCCGCGCCGAGCGGGTCGTTGGAGGGGTCGAGAAAGGTGTCGATGCGGCGATACTGGTAGTTCTGCAAGAGCTGCCACTCGGTCCCGCGCGAGGTGAAGACCGCCGTCACCGCGCCCACGCCCGCGGCGATGACGCCCGCGAAATAGGCCCAGTGGACGCCCGCCACGAACATCACCGCGCCGCCCCCCATCAGGAGCAGGAGCGCGGTGCCGAGGTCGGGCTGGCGCAGCGTGAGATAGACGGGGACCGCGATGATCACCAGCGGGATCAGCACGTAGAGCGGGCGCGATTTCTTCGACAGGTCGAGCCAGTCGTAATAGGCCGCGAGGATCATCACGAGCGTGATCTTGGTCAGCTCCGAGGGTTGCAGCCGCATGAAGCCGAGGTCGATCCAGCGTTGTGCGCCCATCCCGACCGAGCCGAAGAATTCGACGTAGAGCAGCAGCAGCACCGAGATGCCGTAAGCCACCCCCGACATGTTGCGCCAGAACCAGATCGGCACCATCGCCACGATGAACATGGCGACGAAGCCGAGGGCGAAGCGTTCCATCTGCGGCTCGGCCCAGCGGTCGAAATTGCCGCCCGCGACCGAGTAGAGCATCAGGAAGCCGAAGCTGGCGACCGCGATCAGCAACAGGATCAGGCCCCAGTTGAGGTAAAGCACCTTGCGCCAGCCCGAAGGCATGGATTTCACGTTGTATTCGAGAAAGCTCATGCCTGGCTCCGCACGGTGCGGCCCGTGGGAACGGGGGGGGAGGGCAGGATGGGAAGCTCGCGGTGCATCCGTTCGATGTCGCGGCGCTGGCCTGCGGGATAGAGCTCGGGCGGGGGCACTTCGCCCAGTTGCGCGCGCAGCAGGATGTCGCGGGCGATGGGGGCGGCCACCGCCGATCCGCCGCCGCCATGCTCGACGATGACCGAGCAGGCGTAGCGCGGGGCATCATAGGGCGCGTAGCCCACGTAGAGCGCGTGGTCGCGCCGTTCCCAGGGCAGGTCCTCGTTGCGGATGACGCCCGAGGCGCGCTCGGCGGCCGAGATGTTGCGCACCTGGCTGGTGCCGGTCTTGCCGGCGATCTTGTAATCGGCCAGCTCGACGCGCGCGCCGTAGGCGGTGCCGCGGCGGTCGTTGTTCACGTTCCACATGCCGCGGTGGATCTGGTCCAGATGACCGGGGTCGAAGCCCATGTCCGCGGCGGGCGGCGGCAGCTGGCTGATCCCGTCGATGGAGCGGATGATCGAGGGCACGATCTCGCGCCCCGTGGCCAGCCGCGCGGTCATCACCGCCAGTTGCAGCGGCGAGTTCAATACGAACCCCTGCCCGATGGAGGCGTTGAGCGTGTCACCCACCACCCAGGCCGCGCCGCGGTTCTGCACCTTCCATTGCATCGTGGGGGCAAGCCCCTCGGCGATGCCCGACAGCGGCAGGTCGTGGCGCACGCCGCAGCCCAGGCGGTGGGCCATCTCGGAAATCGCCTCGATGCCGACGCGCTGGGCCAGCTCGTAGTAATAGACGTCGCAACTCTGGCTGATGCTTTCGACCAGGTTCACCCGCCCGTGCCCACCGCGCCGCCAGCAGTGGAAACGCCGGTTGCCGACGTCCATGTGGCCGGGGCAATTGACGGTTTCCTCGGGCCTGACCAGCCCCGCCTCGAGCGCGGCGAGCGCCACGATCATCTTGTAGGTCGAACCGGGCGGATAGAGGCCCTGCGTCGCCTTGTTCGCAAGCGGGCGGTAGGGGTCTTCGTTCAGGTCCGTCCAGGCGGCGGTCGAGATGCCGCGCACGAAGAGGTTGGGGTCGAAAGTCGGGGCCGAGGCCAGCGCGAGGATCTCGCCGGTCTCGCAATCCATTACCACCGCGCCCGCGCTTTCGCCGTGCAGCCGCGCCTCGACATAGTTCTGCAGGCCCGCGTCCACGGTCAGCTGCACGTCCGAGCCGGGGTCGGGCGGATCGCGGTCCAGCTCGCGCATGACGCGGCCGCCGGCGTTCACCTCCACCCGCTTGGTGCCCGCGCTGCCGCGGAGCGTATGCTCCATCCGCGCCTCGATGTTGTTGCGGCCGACCTGGAAGTCGGGGATCTGCAGCACCGGGTCGGTGTCGCCGGTCTGTTCGAGGTAGTAATCCGAGACCGGACCGACATAGCCGACGACATGGCTGAAATCGCCACCCATCGGGTAGACGCGGCTCAGGCCGACCTCGGGGCTGATACCGGGCAGGGCGGGGGCGTTGACCGCCACGGCGCTCACCTCGGCCCAGCTGAGCCGGTCGGCGATGGTGACGGGCACGAAGGGGGGGCGCCGGTCGATCTCGCGCCGGGCGCGTTGCAGCGTCACCATGTCGAGGTTCACGATCCGCCCCAGCTCGGCCAGCACGGCGTCGACGTCGCCCGCGTCCTCGCGCACAAGGGTGATGCGGTAATTCTGTTCGTTGGCCGCCAGAAGCACTCCGCCGCGATCGAAGATCAGCCCGCGGGCGGGGGGGAGAAGGCGGATGTTGATCCGGTTCTCCTCGGCCAGCAGGCGGAAATCATCGGCCCGCTCGACCTGCAGGTAGCGCATGCGCGCGGCCAGCACGGCCGCGGTCCCGATGAAGATGCCGCCGATGACAAGGCTCCGCCGCCCGATCTGGCGGGCGCTGTCCTCGGTGTCTTTCTGGGTGCGTTTCATCGGCTAGAGCGCCTCGGCTTCTGCGGGTCCGATCTTACGCAGACCGAAGAGGAATTTCGAGACGGCCACGACGAGAGGGTAGATCGCCGCGGTGACAATCGCGTGAGCAAGCTCGAGCCCCAGCGAGGGCAGATCGACCATCAGCACCCAGAGCAAGAGCCGGTTGAGAACGATCATCGTCAGCACCGCCCCCGCGAAGGCGGACCATTCCACGAGAAAGGGAAACTCGGTCATCGTCAGGCGACGGCGGCGCAGGCTTTCGGAGACGACGATCACCAGCAGCGTCCAGAGGCCCGGCGGGCGCTGGAACAGGAAATCGGCCAGCAGGAACACGACGAGGATCGCGCCCAGCGGCACGACCGCGGGTTGCCGCAGGAGCCAGGCCAGCGTCAGCGCCAGGAGCAGGTCCGGCCCCGGCAGGCCGTATTCGTCAAGGCCCAGCGGAAGCATCTTGAACGAGATCACGACGAGGCAGAGCGCCACGAAGAGGATGCGGTAGGTCCAGACATGGCGCGGCGAGGTGAGGGGGGTCATTCAAGCCCCCCCTCGGGCTGAAGGCGCGCGGCCTGGTCGGGGCGCGGCTGCGGCGCGGTGCCGGGCGGTAGGACGAAGCCTTCGGGCGGGGGCCAGGGCGGGCCGATCAGCTCGCCGGGATCGGCCAGCGCGGTGCCGGGGTGGCTGCGCATCACGCGCAGGAAACTCAGCCGCGCCATGTCGGCGGCCAGCCGCGCGCGCAGGCGGCGGTCGGTCGTCTCGATCACCTGACCCACCAGCAGGCCGGGCGGGAAGAGGCCGCCGTCGCCCGAGGTCACGATGCGGTCGCCCGCGCTGATATCCTCGGGCGTCTCGAGGAACTCGAGGATCGGTGCCTGGGTGTTGTCCCCCATCAAGAGCGCCTGTTGCCCCGATGGCTGGATCGTCACCGGAACGCGGCTGTTGGTGTCGGTCAGCAGAAGCACCCGCGCCGTGCGCTCGCCCACGCCCGAGATGCGGCCGACCACGCCCAGACCGTCCATCGTCGCCCAGCCGTCGAGGATGCCGTCGCGCGCGCCCACGTTCAGCAGGACGGAGCGGCGGAAGGGGCTGCCGCTGTCGGCCATGACGATGCCGGTGACGAAGGTCAGTTCCGGGTCCAGCTGCACCCGGTTGAGGTCCAGAAGCCGGGCGTTCTCCTGTTCGAGCTGCAGCGCCGCCTCGCGCCAGGATCGCATCTGCTGCAGCTCGCGGCGCAATTGCTGGTTCTGCTCGTAGAGCCGCGCGTAGCTCTGGAAATCGTCCAGCATCCGCGCCAGCCCCGTCACCGGGGCCATGGCCCATTCCATGTTGGGGACCACCCGGTCGACGATCGCGGCCCGCAGCCGCTCGACCCGCGGATTGTCGATGCGCCAGACCAGCACCAGGGCGACCAGCAACAGGACCAGCACCGTCACCAGCAAACGCCGGACGGGGCGGGTATGGGTCGCGTCATACGTGTCCCGTGCCATGTCGCTCCTTCAGGCAGGCCGCGCAGGGGGCTTTGTCGGGTGTCAGCTGTCGTAATCTATCGCATGGCGGAGGAGCTTTTCATACTCCAGCGCCTTGCCGGTGCCGATGGCCACGCAGTTCAGGCTTTCATCCGCCACCGAAATCGCCAGCCCGGTCTGTTCCCTGAGCGCCACGTCGAGATCGCCCAGAAGCGCGCCGCCGCCCGTCAGCATCACGCCGCGGTCGACGATGTCGGCGGCAAGGTCGGGCGGGGTGGCCTCCAGCGCGCCCATCACCGCCTCGCAGATCGTCTGCACCGGCTCGGCCAGCGCCTCGGCGACCTGCGCCTGGCTGATCTCGGTTTCCTTGGGCACCCCGTTCAGCAGGTCACGCCCCCGGATGCGCATCGAGGCGCCGCGCCCGTCGTCGGGCATCCGCGCCGTGCCGATCGAGGTCTTGATCCGCTCGGCGGTGGATTCGCCGATCAGCAGGTTATGCTGACGCCGCAGGTAGCTGATGATCGCCTCGTCCATCCGGTCGCCGCCGACGCGGACCGAGCGCGCATAGACGATGTCGGCGAGGCTCAGGACCGCCACCTCGGTCGTGCCGCCGCCGATATCGACCACCATCGAGCCGGTGGGATCGGTGATCGGCATGCCCGCGCCGATGGCCGCGGCGATGGGTTCCGCGATCAGCCCCGCCTTGCGCGCGCCTGCCCCCAGCACGGATTGGCGGATGGCGCGTTTCTCGACCGGGGTCGCGCCATGGGGGACGCAGACGATGATCTTGGGCTTGGTGAAGGTGGTGCGCTTGTGGACCTTGCGGATGAAGTGCTTGATCATCTCTTCGGCCACGTCGAAGTCGGCGATGACCCCGTCGCGCATCGGCCGGATCGCCTGGATCGAACCCGGCGTGCGGCCCAGCATCAGCTTGGCGTCCTCGCCGAAGGCGAGCGCCTTTTTCACCCCGTCCTTGACCTGGTAGGCCACCACGGATGGTTCGTTCAGGATCACGCCGCGGCCCTTGACGTAGACCAGCGTGTTGGCCGTGCCGAGGTCGATCGCCATGTCCGACGAGAATAGATTGCCCCAGAACGCCATCAGACCTGCCCCGCCTCTCACTTCCAAAAGGGCGTGTGCCGCGTCTCTCCCCAGAGACTCGGCCACGCCCCGACCGTCGCTATATAGGCGGTGCGCTTGCCGGGCGTAAAGGGCCGGAACCGCGCCCGATCAGCGCGATTCCGCCGGGGCCGGGCGCGGAAATCTCGAGATTTCCGGATTGGAAAACTGCAGTTTTCCAGAACGAAAAACTGCAGTTTTTCGCGCCCTCCGATCAGCCCGCGTCCTTGTAGGACACTTCGCGGATGTCGCTGCCCAGCTTCTCGCGCCGCACGATCAGCCGGTTGAGCGCGTTGACATAGGCCTTGACGCTGGCGACCACGGTGTCGGTATCCGCCGACTGGCCGGTTGCGATGCGCCCGTCCTCCTCGATCCGCACGGTCACGGTCGCCTGCGCGTCCATCCCTTCGGTCACCGCGCTGACCTGGTAGAGGTTCAGCACCGCCTCGTTCGGATAAAGCGCCTTGACCGCGTTGAAGGCGGCGTCAACCGGGCCGTCGCCCTGTGCCGTCGCCTGCCGATCCTTGTCGCCCACGCGCAGCGTGATGTCGGCCGATTGCGGTGCCTCGGTGCCGCAGATCACGCGAAGGAACTTCAGTTCCAGGTGATCCTCGGTGCCTGCCGCCGCCGCATCGGTCACCAGCGCGATCAGGTCGTCGTCGAAGACCTCCTTCTTGCGGTCGGCCAGCGCCTTGAACCGCACGAACAGGTCGTTGAGCTGGTTGTCGACCATGTCGAAGCCGAGGTCCTTGAGCTTCGCGCGCAGCGCGGCCCGGCCCGAATGCTTGCCCAAGGGCAGCGAGGTGCCGGCAAGGCCCACGTCCTCGGGGCGCATGATCTCGAAGGTGTCGGCCGATTTCAGCATCCCGTCCTGGTGGATGCCGCTTTCATGGGCAAAGGCGTTCTTGCCGACGATCGCCTTGTTGGGCTGAACGGCGAAGCCGGAGACGGTCGAGACCCGGCGCGAGATATGCATGATCTTGGTCGTGTCGATGCCGGTCGAATAGGGCATGATGTCGTTGCGGACCTTCATGGCCATCACGACCTCTTCCAGCGCGGTGTTGCCCGCGCGCTCGCCCAGCCCGTTGACCGTGCATTCGATCTGCCGCGCGCCGCCCGCGACGGCGGCCAGCGCGTTGGCCGTCGCCATGCCCAGGTCGTTGTGGCAATGGGTGGCGAAGATCACGTCCTCGGCCCCCGGAACCTCGGCGATCAGCCGCCGGATCAGGTCGGCGCTTTCCACCGGCGCGGTGTAGCCCACCGTGTCGGGGATGTTGATCGTCGTGGCCCCTGCCTTGATCGCGATCTCGACCACGCGGGCGAGGTAATCCCACTCCGTCCGCGTCGCGTCCATCGGCGACCATTGCACGTTGTCGCAGAGGTTGCGGGCGTGGGTCACCGTCTCGTGGATGCGCTCGGCCATCTCGTCCATGGTCAGGTTCGGAATGGCGCGATGCTGCGGAGAGGTGCCGATGAAGGTGTGGATGCGCGGCGACTTCGCGTGTTTCACCGCCTCCCAGCAGCGGTCGATATCCTTGAAGTTCGCGCGGGCGAGGCCGCAGATCGTGGCCTGTTTCGCCAGCTTGGCGATTTCCGAGACGGCGGCGAAATCGCCTTCCGAGGCGATGGGAAACCCGGCCTCGATGATGTCGACGCCCATCTCGTCGAGCAGCGCCGCGATCTCCAGCTTTTCCTCGTGGCTCATGGTCGCGCCGGGCGATTGCTCGCCGTCGCGCAGCGTCGTGTCGAAAATCAGGACGCGGTTCTTGTCGGTGGTCATGTCGTGTAGTCCTTAGCTGAGTGCGTTTCTCCGGCGCTGTCCCTCCCCTGAGCGGTCGCGCCGAATGGCACGCTCAGAGGCGGCTAAGGAGAAGAAGACCACGCAGGGGCAGACGGGCCCGAGGGGCCGCAAGGGTCGCAATATGTGCCTGCGTCGTCATGGCGCTGGAAGATACCGATCCGGACGCATTTGAAAACCCCCAATCGGGTCAGGGGGATTGACCGGTCCTCCGCGCGGCATAGCTGCGCCACCCATGATAGATGCATTGGTGATCGGGGCTTCGGGCGGCATCGGCCGCGCCGTGGCCGATGAAATGGAAGCGCGCGGCGGGAACGTCACGCGGCTCTCGCGGGCCGCGGACGGGCTGGACGTGACGGATGCCGCCAGGGTGGCGCGCGTCATGGGCGCGCTGACGGGGCCGTATCAGACCGTCTTCGTCTCGGTCGGCATCCTCGCGCCCGAGGGCGGCGCGCCGGAAAAGCAACTTGCGGCCATAGACCCCGAGGCGATGGCGCGGGTCTTTGCCGTGAACACCATCGGTGTCGCCCATGTCCTCAGCCACCTGCCGCGGCTGTTGCCCAAGCGCGGGCGCTCGGTGACCGGTGTCTTGACCGCGCGTGTCGGTTCCATCGGCGACAACAGGCTGGGCGGCTGGCATTCCTACCGCGCCTCGAAGGCGGCGTTGAACCAGATCGTGCATGGCGCGGCCATCGAGCTGGGCCGGTCGCACCGCGATGCGATCGTCGCGGCGCTGCATCCGGGCACGGTCGCCACCCCCTTCACCGAGGGTTACGACCCCAAGCATGGAAAGGTGACGGCCGAGGACGCGGCGCGCAACCTGTGCGACGTGATGGGGCGGCTGACCGTCGACCGGTCGGGCGGGTTCTATGACTATTCCGGAGCGGAGATCGCGTGGTGAGCCGTCTTGTCCTGATCCTCGGCGATCAGCTTTCCGACGACATCGCCGCGCTGCGGGAGGCAGACCGCGACAAGGATACCGTGGTCATGGCCGAGGTGATGGACGAGGCCTCCTACGTTCCCCACCACCCGAGGAAGATCGCCTTCCTCTTCGCCGCCATGCGGAAATTCGCGGCGCATCTGGAGGGGCAGGGGTGGCGCGTGTGCTACACGCGGCTCGACGATCCCGACAACGCGGGCTCCATCCCCGGCGAGCTTTTGCGCCGCGCCGAGGAAACGGGCGCCTCCGAGGTTCTGGCCACCGAACCGGGCGAGTTCCGGCTGATCGCCGCGCTGGAGGATTGCCCGATCCCCGTCCACCTTTTCCCCGACGATCGGTTTCTCTGTTCCCACGCCGAGTTCGACCAATGGGCCGAGGGGCGCAAGGAACTCCGCATGGAGTGGTTCTACCGCGAGATGCGGCGCAAGACCGGCCTGTTGATGGCGGGCGACAAGCCCGAGGGCGGCAAGTGGAACTACGACCACGACAATCGCAAACCAGCCCCCGACGAGATCACCTTCGGCGGCCCTATGCAGTTCACCCCCGACGACACGGTGGAGGAGGTTCTGGCGCTGGTCGAGGCGCGCTTCCCCGAGAATTTCGGCACGCTCCGCCCGTTCTGGTTCGCCACCGACCGCACGCAGGCGCGTCAGGCGCTGGCGCATTTCATCGCCCATGCGCTGCCCCGCTTCGGCGATTACCAGGACGCGATGCTCGACGGGAACCGCTTCCTCTACCACGCGGTCATCTCGATGTATCTCAACGCCGGGCTCCTGACCTGGCAGGAGATCTGCGAGGCCGCCGAAGCGGCTTACTCGGCGGGCGATGCGCCCCTGAA
>JAOARA010000292.1 GCA_025211115.1 Roseicyclus sp.
CGGTGCGCGAACTCCCCGATGCCGGGGTTGTGCCCGATCAGCATCACGACCGGGTCGGTCGCCCCGCGCAGCTCGCGCAGGATCACACCCGCTTCGGCATGGTAGAGCGCGGGAACCGCGGTCATCGGCACTTCGCCGCCCAGCTCGGGCGAAAGCCGCTCCCAGGTCTCCTGCGTCCGCCGCGCGGACGAAACCAGCGCCTGCCCCGGCACATGACCCTTCGCCATCAGCCAGGCCCCGATCTTCGGCGCGTCGCCTTGCCCGCGCGCGTTCAGGGGGCGGTCATGGTCGCTCAGAAGCGGGTCGTCCCAGCCCGACTTGGCGTGGCGGGTCAGGATCAGGGTCAGCGTCATGGGTGAAAGCTCCGCATGTGAAACGCCGACTGCTCGGGGCGGCGACCGTATCTTTCGCTGACCGGGCAGGCCCGCCGCACGCGGCAGCCCCGATCCAGGCAGTCCCGCCCCTCCTCGGTCTCGAGAAAGGCATGGCAGGCCGCCACGTCATAGCCTGCCGCATCCAGCGCGCCAACCGGGCAGGCCGTCTCGCAGGGCCGCGCGCAGCCGTCGCAGGGGGCGGGCGGAGCAGGGGGCAGGTCGATGTGCTCGCGCAGCGCCAGCGCGCCCCGGTAGGAGACCATCAACCCCGCCCGGTCATGCACCAGCAGCGTGACGGGGCTGACATGGGCGCGGCCCGTCCTTTGCGCCCAGCCGATGACGGGCCGCCAGGGCGGGCCGCCGAAGGGGAAGAGCGCCTTCGCGCCCAGGTCGCAGGCCAGCCGCCCGATCACCCGCCGCGACCAACGGTCGAGCGGGTCGGGTTTGCCGTCGGCGAACTCCGGCTCGGCGCTGACATGGGCCCAGAACCCCGGCTCGCGCGGGCCGAGCATCAGGAGCGTCCGGCACCCTTCGGGCGCGCCGTCTTCGGGGCGGGGATGGAAGCCGCCCGCGACCTCGAGCTGGTGCGCGGCCAGCCGCGCGTCGATCTCGGCCAGCCCGATCATCGGCGGGCACGCGTATGCACGGGGTGTGTACGCGCTGTGTACGGGGTGTGCATCGCCCTCAGGCCCGGATCATCGAGCCTGCGCCATGCTCGGTGAAGAGCTCCAGCAGCACGGCGTTCGACACCCGTCCGTCCACGATGGTGCAGGCGCGCACGCCGTTGCGCACGGCCTGAACCGCCGTCTCGGTCTTGGGGATCATGCCGCCCGAGATGATGCCCTCGCGCGTCATCTCCTCGACTTCGTCGGCCTTCAGCTCGGTCACCAACTCGCCCGCCGCGTTCTTCACGCCGGCGACATTCGTGAGCAATAACAAGCGGTCAGCCTTGAGCGCCGCGGCGATGGCACCGGCCGCAGTGTCGCCGTTGACGTTGAAGGTCTCGCCGTTCCGGCCCATGCCCAAGGGCGCGATGACGGGGATCATGTCATCCCCGAAAAGGTTCTTCAGAACCTCGGTGTTCACCTCCACGGGCTCGCCCACGAAGCCGAATTTCGGGTCCGCGGCCTCGCAGACCATCAGCTCCGCGTCCTTCCCCGACAGGCCCACGGCCTTGCCCCCCTGCGCATTGATCGCCTGCACGATCCGCTTGTTCACAAGCCCCGACAGAACCATCTCCACGACCTCGACCGTGGCCGCGTCGGTGACGCGTTTGCCGTCGATGAACTCGGATTTTATCCCAAGCTTATCAAGCAGATCGTTGATCATCGGCCCGCCGCCATGGACCACGACCGGGTTCACGCCGACCTGCCTGAGCAGCACGATGTCGCGGGCGAAACTGTCCATCGCCGCGTCATCGCCCATGGCGTTTCCGCCGAATTTCACCACGACGATGGCGTCGTTGAACCGTTGCAGATAGGGCAGCGCCTCGCTCAGCGTGCGGGCGGTGGCGATATAGTCGCGGGTCATGTCACGTTTCTTCATCTCGGGGCCTCTGGCGCGCGTAGCGCCTCAATAGGCGAGCGGCGCGCGGCTGTGAAGCTTGGGCTTGCGTATTTGGGGAAAGATGAAGGCGCAGGGTCAGCCGATCCCCGCGATCGCGGCCCGCAGGGTGGCGATGCCGTCGCCCTTTTCCGAGGAGGTGAGGATCAACTCGGGATAGGCCGCGGGATGGGTCGCCAACACCTTGCGCGTGCGCTCGAGGGCCGCGTCGCGGTCCTTGTCCCTGACCTTGTCGGCCTTGGTCAGCACCACCTGGAAGGGCACCGCCGAGGTGTCGAGCAGGCTCATGATCTCTTCGTCCACCTGCTTGGCCCCGTGCCGCGCGTCGATCAGCACGAAGGCCCGGCGCAGCGTCGCGCGGCCCGAGAGATAGGCCTTGAGCAGCGCCTGCCATTTCCTGACGACGGCGACCGGCGCCTCGGCGTAGCCATAGCCGGGCAGGTCGACGAGGTAGCGGCTTTCGCCGAGGGTGAAATAGTTGATCTCCTGCGTCCGGCCCGGCGTGTTCGAGGCGCGGGCCAGCGCCTTGCGGCCCGTCAAGGCGTTGATCAACGTGGATTTTCCGACGTTGGAGCGCCCGGCGAAACAGACCTCGGGGCGGTCGGCGGGGGGCAGGCCGTCCATGGCGACGACGCCCTTGAGGAACTCGGCACCGCCGGCGAAAAGCTTGCGCGCGGCCTCGACCGTGTGGGCGTCGGGCTCTTCGGCGAGGGGGAAGGGCAGGGCGGTCATGTGCAGGTCACCTCGTCGCCTGTGGCCACGCGGCCTGCGCGGCGAACCATCGTGTAGACGCCGAACTCGGTATGGCCCAGGGCCTCTTCGAGCGCGGCAAGCGTGGCCGCGTCGCGGCGGCCGGTGTCGGGATTGGCCTCGGTCGCGCGGCAGCGGGTGATGGGTTCGATGACCTCCAGCTCGGCCGCGCCGATCTTGAGGCGCTTGCCGACCAGGTCGACTTCTTCCCAGGGCGCGAGCCCCTCGAGCCAGAGATTGCCGCGGAAGCGGCGCGGGTCGAGATCGCGGCCCAGTTTCTGGCCCAACGCCCGCAGAGAGGCGAGGTTCAGCACCGAGACCGAGGCGAAATTGGCGTCCGACATGCCCATCTCGGGCGCGCGCACAAGCGCGGCGGGCGGGCGGCGGTCGGCGGGATAGATCGGGCGGAGCCAGTCGAACAGCGCCTTTGCCGCGCCCTCGGTACCGGGTGTGACGGCAAGCTCGGGGCGGTCGGGGTGCGACAGGTGGATGGTGCCATCCTCCACGCGCGCCCGCACGGCCATGAGCGAGGGGCCCTTGGCCCCGCGCAGGAAGTTGCGGCAGGCGCGCCAGCCCTCGCCGGCTTCGCCGCCTTCCTCGAGCACGGCCCAGGCACGATCCAGCGGCAGGGGGCGGTCGACCTGCAATCCGACATGGCCCAGAGTCTCGGCGCCGATGCCCTTGATCGGGTGGCGCCAGATCTGGGCCAGGGTCCAGGTCATTTGCCCTCGGGCTTCTTCCGCGTGAAGCTGGCCTTGATGTTGCCGAACAGGTCCGGCGTGTAGCCGTGCCGCTTCATGATGATGTATTGCTGCGTGAAGGTGATCGTGTTGTTGGCGATCCAGTAGACCAGAAGGCCGCTGGCGAAACCGCCGAGCATGAACATGAACACCCAGGGCAGCCAGGCGAAGATCGCCGCCTGCGTCGGGTCGGTCGGCTGCGGGTTCAGCTTTTGCTGGAGCCACATCGAGATGCCCAGAAGGATCGGCAGCACGCCGATGAAGATCAGCGACAGGATGCTTTCCGGCGCGGGCGCCGCCCAGGGCAGCAGGCCGAACAGGTTGAAGATCGACGACGCGTCGGGGGCCGACAGGTCGTTGAGCCAGCCGAAGAACGGCGCGTGGCGCAGCTCCAGCGTGACGAAGATCACCTTGTAGAGCGAGAAGAAGATCGGGATCTGCAACAGGATCGGCAGGCAGCCCGAGGCGGGGTTCACCTTTTCCCGCTTGTAGAGCTCCATCATCTCCTGCTGCATCTTCTGGCGGTCGTCGCCAACGCGCTCCTTGATCTTTTCCATCTGCGGCTGCAGCTCACGCATCCGCGCCATCGAGGCGTAGGATTTGTAGGCCAGCGGGAAGAGCGCGGCCTTGATGATCAGGGTCAGCGCGATGATGGCGAGACCCATGTTGCCGATCAGCACGTTGAGATTGTGCAGCAGCCAGAAGATCGGCTTGGTCAGGAAGTAGAACCAGCCCCAGTCGATCGAGTCGAGGAAGCGGGCGATGCCGCCCTCGTTCTGGTAATTGCGGATGGTTTCCCATTCCTTCGCGCCGGCGAAGAGCTGGGTGGTGACATCGACGCGCTGCCCGGCCTCGACCGTCATGACGGGCATCCGGGCCTCGGTCTGGTAGATGTCGGCGGCGGCGACGTATTTCGTGACGCTGGTGAAGGGCTGGTCGGCGCCGGGGATGAGGGTCGTCATCCAGTACTTGTCGGTGAAGCCGATCCAGCCGTCGGCCTGCACCTCGACGATCTCGGCGGCGGCGGCTTCGCGCGGCACGACATCGAGGTCGGGCAGGTCGTCATAGGCGATTTCGTCCAGCTGGCCGCCGGATTTGCGGACGACGCCTTCGTGCAGGATGAAGA
>JAOARA010000293.1 GCA_025211115.1 Roseicyclus sp.
ATGGCGCCTGGCGGGACGCCTGACCCACGTCAGCCTGGGGCTGGCGCGGTATCCTGTGGGCGTGATCCCCGTCGGCATCCGTGGACTTGCGTCCGCAGCGCACCGGGGGGGGTGATGATACTGTGGGCGGTCATGTGTCGGTCTCCTCGGCGGCGGCGGCATCGCCGGTGGGCATGCTGCGCGCGGCCCTGCGGTCGGATGCGACCAGCGTCGCATCGGGCGCGGGGGCAGGCTGTGCGGAGCCGGGCCGCGAGGCAGGCCGCGGCGAGGCCGCGGGCGCGCCCTGCGGCGTCTCGGCCAGCGCGCGGCTGCGCGCGTCGATGGCGCGGCGCGCCTCCGGTCCCAGCTCCGAGGTGGAGAGGCCCGACATCACCGCCGCCGGTTGCATGCGCGGCCCGTCCGACCCGTCCGACCCGTCCGAAGCCGCTTGAGCCTGGGCGCTTTCCGCCGTGGCCGGGGCCTGTGCGGGAACAAGCGCGGCCACCTCCACCGCGCGAGCGGCCGCATCCGCGGGCGCAGTTTCGGGCGCAGGCACAGGTTCGGGCGTCGAGGCCGAGGCCGCGGGCACCTCGATCGGGGCGGCCCCGCTTTCGGCCTCCACCGGTGTCTCCGGCGCAGGCGGCTCGGGCGGACGCACGGCGGCGGCGGCGGCCGCCTCGGCGGCGCGGCGGTCGTGCAGACGGCGCATCTGCCCGCCCGTGGTCCGCTCGCCCTCGATCACGGCCATGGTCTCGTCGATGATGTTGCGGCACTCCTCGTATTGCCGCGCGGGCATCAGCTGCGCCAACAGCTCGAAGGTGGCCAGTTGCAGCATCTCGCGCAGGGCGAAATGCAGCGCCTCGCGGCGGCTGCCGCCGAAGTCGAGATCGACGATGTTGTTGTCGACGGTCCGCGCGACCATGAAGCCCAGCTCATCCGCCACCAGCTGCTTGCGCAGCGCGATGTTGGCGACGATCTGGCCGGTCGCATTGTTGGTCATCGCCAGGTCCATCCCCACCAGGATGCGGTTCTGGCGGTAGCGCGGACCGATCCCGCCGACGCTGGCGATGGCCCCGCCGCCGGGGATGAAATCGAGGCTGTTGATGCTGCCCGTGATCACCAGGTTCGCGGGGCGCTGCTGCGACAGGTCGCGGATGCCCCATTGCGCCTCCATCGCCGCCGAGCCCATGTCGCGGCGGTTGATCAGCGTCACGCCCGCGTTGAACAGCGCCGATTGCACGATGTCGCCCGCGCCCTGCGTGACGAACCGCCCGGTGCCCTCGGTGCTGTTCTGGTCGCGCCCGGTCTGGTCGGGAATGCCGCCGACGCCAAAGGTCAGGCGGCTGTCGATCCGGCCGTCGAGGCAATAGAGCGCCTCGTCGAAGCTGGTCACGATATCGGTGACCGGCGGCCCGTCCAGAAGCGCGACATCCTCGCGGGGCATCGCGCAGCCGGCGACGAGGGCGCAGAGGGCCGCGACGCCTGCCGACCTGCGAAATGTGCCTTTTGAAAACATCGTCAGTTGCAATTCGCTGAGCTTGGAGCGGAAGAATTCGTCACGGTCGCCGAGGCCGATGCGCCATCCGCGCCGGCGGAAATGTTGATGCCCCCCATCACCTCGTTCGAGGTCCAGGTGATCGCACCGTTCTGGCAGCCCTGGCTGTCGGCCGAAGAGCTGATGTCGAGCACGTTGCCCGAGCCGTCGATGGTGATCTCGTTCATCGTCGTGTTGACGGCGCCCACCGTGTAGGTGCTCGTGCCGGTGCCCTCGGCGGTCCGGTTGTCCAGCGACACGTTCGCGCCTTCCTCGGCGCTGACCGAGATGTCGCCGACGCTGCTGTCGTAGGTGATGTTGGTGGTGGTGTTGTAGACCGCGCCGGCGTCGAAGGCGCCCGACTCCAGCCGCCGCTGGTTCAGCATCAGCTGCAGGCGGTAGTTGCGTTCGCTGGTGTCGGGGAACCCGTAGGATCCCGTCCAGGACCGCCCCGCCGAGGTCCAGTCCTGCGCGGTGGCCTGCGCCGCGGGCAGGGCGGTCACGGCCCCCCCGAGCAGCAGCGCCGTGCATGTTGCGATGGCTCGTCTCATGGTCAGCCTTTCTTGTCGTCCTTCGGGCGCCGTCCGGCCGGGTCTCATGCCCCCTGCACGCGCCCGTTCGGGAAACCTGACTGCGCCGACGCCCACCCCGACGGCGCAGGCGTCACGTCAGGGCGGGCTCGGCAGGTTGGGGGACGTCGGTAGCGTCGGCAGATCGGGGAAGCTGGGCGCGAAGCTCGAGGAGCTTTGATTGCCGTCCACCGCGAAACCCCCGGCTCCGCCGCCACCGGCCCCGGCCCCCGAAAGCTGGTCGCCCTGGAACGCGCCCGCGACACTGCCCGGCGGGCCGGCAAGCGCGCCGGTGCCCTGCGGACCACCGCCGTTGCCGCCGTTGCCGCCATTGCCACCGTTTCCGCCGTTCCCCCCACCGTTACCGCCGTTTCCGCCATTGCCGCCGTTTCCGCCCGGCACCTCGACCACGGCCGGGCCGACGACCACGGCGCAATCCTGCCAGTTGGGTGCGACCACCTCGGGGTGATCGACCTTGCCAAGGTCGTCGGCCGCTGCAGGCGCGACGATCGCGCAAGGATCTTCCGGAGTGGAACAGGCGGACAGCACTCCCGCGCAGAGCAGCAGCAGCGCCAGACCTGATGCTTGGTTCTTCATCTCTTCCCCCGCAAAAACCCGGTTTTTCCAAGTCTGTTGATGCCGTGCAGCCAGTCGCTGCGGGCGTATGCATCGCCCTTGGATTGCAACTATAGATTCGTATCAACTATTGATAAGCAACACGACATCTTTAGGGCAACAGGTGTGATGGCCACAACCGGACAATCATTGCTTTAGGTAAATATGTTCATCTTTAGATAATTTCTGTTGCTACGTGGCAACATCGCGCCGCGCGCCGCCTCGCCCCCGACCCGGAGGCATCACTGGACGCGGCGCTGGGGCCACGCTTGCGCGCCATCGGCCATCCGCGGCTTGAAACCCGTGCCGTGACGCGCGACAGCTTGGCCGAAGATGGGCGAGTGAAGGGCAGGGTCGCACAGATGCGTATCGCGATGATCGGAACCGGCTACGTGGGGCTTGTGTCGGGGGTGTGCTTCTCCGACTTCGGGCATGATGTCGTCTGCGTCGACAAGGACCCGCGCAAGATCGCCATGCTCGAGGGCGGCGAGGTGCCGATCTACGAGCCGGGCCTCGACGCGCTCATGGCCAAGAACGTGGAGGCCGGGCGGCTGTCCTTCACCACGGACCTGGCAGCCGCCGTCGATGGCGCCGAGGCCGTCTTCATCGCGGTCGGCACCCCCACGCGGCGCGGCGATGGCCATGCCGACCTGACCTATGTCATGGCCGCCGCCGAAGAGGTCGCCCGCGCGCTGACGGGCTACGCCGTCATCGTCACCAAGTCGACCGTGCCGGTCGGCACCAACCGCAAGGTCAAGCAGGCCGTCGCCCGCGCCAACCCCTCGGCAGAGTTCGACGTCGCCTCGAACCCCGAGTTCCTGCGCGAAGGGGCGGCCATCGACGATTTCATGAAGCCCGACCGCGTCGTCGTCGGCGTCCAGACCGAGCGCGCGGGCGAGGTCATGGCCGAGATCTACCGCCCGCTGTTCCTGCGCGAGTTTCCGATCGTGACGACCGACCTCGAGTCGGCCGAGATGATCAAGTATGCCGCCAACGCCTTCCTTGCGACGAAGATCACCTTCATCAACGAGATCGCCGCGCTCTGCGAGCGGGTGGGGGCGGACGTCAAGGAGGTGTCCAAGGGCATCGGCCTTGACGGGCGGATCGGCAACAAGTTCCTGCACGCCGGGCCGGGCTATGGCGGATCGTGCTTTCCCAAGGACACCAGCGCGCTGGCCCGCATCGGGCAGGAACACGCGGTGCCGCAAAGCATCGTGGAAACGGTCATCCGGGTGAATGACGTGGTCAAACACCGCATGATCGAGAAACTGCGCGACCTGTGCGACGGCAGTTTCAACGGCAAGACCGTCGCGGTTCTGGGCGTGACCTTCAAGCCCAACACCGACGACATGCGCGATGCGCCCTCGCTGACCATCGTGCCCGCGCTCGTGGGCGGCGGGGCCAAGGTGCGCGTCGTCGACCCGCAGGGCCGCCGCGAGGGCGAGGCGCTTCTGCCCGGCGTCGCCTGGCTGGAAGACCCCTACAAGGCGGCGCAGAATGCCGATCTGGTGGTGATCCTGACCGAGTGGAACGAGTTTCGCGCGCTGGACCTCAAGAAGCTGGCCAGGAAGATGGCCGTGCCCCGCATGGCCGACCTGCGCAACGTCTACAGCCCGCGCGATGCGAAACGCGCGGGCTTCGAGGCTTATGACGGCATCGGGCGGCCGATGATGCAGCAGCCCAAACCGGCGGATCAGGCCGCGGGTTAGGCCGCGCGCGGGGCAGGGGCCGAAAGCTCGGCCAGCACCTCGGCGTAATCGGGGTCTTGCGCCGCAAGGTGCAGCGTCGCGCGCAGCATCCCCGCCTTCGACCCGCAGTCGAAGCGCGTGCCGGAAAAGCGGAACCCGGCCAGCCCTGCCTCCGACGCGCCGCGCGCGATGGCGTCGGTCAGCTGGATCTCGCCGCCCGCGCCGGGCGTTTGCGTGGCCAGCGCCTCGAAGATCGAGGCATCCAGCACATAGCGCCCCACCACCGCCTCGCGCGACGGCGCGGCCTCAGGCGCGGGTTTCTCGACCATCCCGCGCGCCCGCGTGATCCGGCCGGACGTCTCGGCCCCGTCGAGGATGCCGTATTTCGACACCTCGTCGCGCGGCACGGACATGGTGGCGACCATGTGGCCCGCGCCGGTGGTGCCGTAGGCGTCCACCATCTCGGGCAGGCATTGCGCCCCGAGGATCAGGTCGTCGGGCAGGATCACCGCGACCGGCCCCGGCAAGACGTGATCGCGCGCACACAGCACCGCGTGGCCAAGGCCCAGCGGCTCGTCCTGCATGGTAAACACGACGTCATCGCCGCGCGGGCACAGCGCCGCCTCGCGCAGCGCGTCGGCCAGCGCCGCCTTGCCCTTTTCGCGCAGGCTGGCGCGCAGGGCCGCGTCGTCCATCACGTAGCGTTCGATGGCGGATTTCGACGGGTGGCTGACAAAGACCATCCGCTCGACCCCCGCCGCCTGCGCCTCGTCGATCGCGTATTGGATCAGCGGCGTGTCGATCACCGGCAACAGCTCTTTCGGCGTCGCCTTGGTCGCGGGCAGGAACCGCGTGCCAAGGCCTGCGACGGGAAAGATCGCGGTGCGAACGGGGGTGGACATTGGAAAGCCTCCTTTTGGGGGTCGGTTTCACTGTGCTGCATTGCGGCAGGATAGCGTGTCGAGACGAATTGTCAAAAAGCGACACAAGTGGTCGCTTTTGGTCAATCAAGCTGCGCAGATCATGGGCGGAGTGCCTAAAACAAGGGCAATCGCTCTGCTTCGGGCGCTGTCTTTCGCCTGTTGGTTGCGCCGCATCCGGCCTTTTTGCGGCTGCGGCATTGATTTCCTGCGTGCAAGATGCATCATTTACGACATGACTGGTCTGTAACCGACATGCCTGCGAGCCACCGGCATCCGCCTTGGGTGCCCCGCGCCCCGATGCGCGCCTCGCCCCGCCCGTGATCGTGACCGCAACTCCGAGGACGACATGAAACTCAAGCCGATTTCCGGCGACCCCCTGCCGTCGCAGGCCCATCCCTACCGCCGTGCCGCCGTGATCGGCGCAGGCGCATGGGGCACGGCGCTGGCCGCCACGCTGGCCCGCGCAGGGGTGGCGACGCGGCTCTGGGGCCGCGATCATGCCGTGATCGACGAGATCAACGCCAAGCGCACCACCGAACGGTTCCTGCCCGGCGTGCCGATGCCCGAGGGGCTGCACGCCGTCCACCGGATGCAGGCCGCGCTCGAGGGGGCCGATGTGGCGCTGATCGTCGTGCCCTCGCGCTCGGTCCGCTCCGTTGCCCGGCAGGTCGCGGAATACGCGCCCGAGGGCATGCCCGTCGCCGTCTGCGCCAAGGGGATCGAGGCCGAAACCGGCCTTCTGATGACGCAGGTCGCCGAAGAGGAACTGGGCCGCCGCCCCGTCGGCTGCGTCTCGGGCCCCACCTTCGCGCGCGAAACCGCGCTCGGCCACCCCACGGCGGCGACCGTCGCCTTCCCCTTCAGCTACGCCGACCGCCTGACCCCGTCCGAGGCGCCCGCCGTGCGGCTGGCCGTGTCGCTCTCGACCGAAAGCTTCCGCGCCTATGTCTCGGACGACCTTGTCGGCGTCGAGATCGGCGGCGCGGTCAAGAACGTCATCGCCATCGCCTGCGGCGTGATGACCGGCGCGGGCTTTGCCGAGAACACGCGCGCCGCCCTCATCACCCGCGGCCTGGACGAGATGAAGCAACTGGCCGAGGCCTTGGGCGGTCGCCGCGAGACGGTCACCGGCCTGTCGGGCATCGGCGACCTGACGCTGACCTGTTCCAGCCCCACCTCGCGCAACATGTCGCTGGGCCAGCAACTGGGGCAGGGCATCCCGCGCGACGCCTGTTTCGACGGCAGGCCCGTCGTGGTCGAGGGCGAGGTCAACGCGACCTCGGTCACCGATCTTGCGCGCCGCCTCGGGCTGCGCCTGCCGATCTGCGAAACCGTGCGCGCCATCCTTCACGAAGGCGCGGCCCCCGGCGATGCCTTCGCCGCTCTCTGGGCCCGGCCGATCGAGGCCGAGCCGCGGGCGATGGACCTGTCCTTCGCCCATCCCGCAACCGACCAAGCCATTGCAACACTTGCAGAAAGGATCTCATGACCCGTCACGAGACATTCGACGCCAGCCCCATCTCGAACGCCGAGTTCGTCCTTGCCACCGACCTTGACGGCACCTTCCTCGGAGGGTCCGAGGCGGCGCGGAAGAAGTTCTATTCCTGGATCGAAAGCCAGCGCCCGCGCGTCGGCCTCATCTTCGTGACGGGGCGCGACCCCGGCCATATCCGCGACCTGATCCGCAAGCAGGGCGTGCCGAAGCCCGATTTCGTCGTGGGCGACGTGGGCACGACCATCGCCTCGGTCGATGACGACCATTTCATCGTCCCCATCCCCGAGCTGGAGGCCGAGATCGCCGCCGCCTGGAACGACGCGGGCACCCGCGTGCAGGCCGCGCTGCGCAGCGCGCCGGGGCTGCGGCTGCAATCCACCGGCTTCCGCTACCGCGTGAGCTACGACATGGACCCCGCCGCCTTCGACGCCGCGGCGCTCGACATCGTCGCGGGCCTTGGCCTTGACGCGCTCGTCTCGGCGGATCGCTATTTCGACGTGCTGCCCAAGGACGTGAGCAAGGGGCCGTCGCTGCTGCGGCTGCTGACGCACCTGGGCGTGGACAACCGCAAGGTTCTGGTCGCGGGCGACACGCTCAACGACCTGTCGATGCTCACCATGGGCCTTCCGGCGGTTGCCGTCGGCAATTCCGAACCGGCGCTGATCGACGCGCTGGACGGGCATACCCATGTCCACCGCGCCCGCGAAGAGGGTGTCGGCGGCATCGCCGAGGCGATCCTGCATCACAAGCTCTACGCGTAAGGGGGGCTGGGCCCATGGCATCCGAACTCGTCATCGTCTACCACCGCCAACCCTATGAAGAGGTTGAGGAAAACGGCAAGACCGTGTTCCGCGAGAACAAAAGCCCCAACGGCATCGTTCCCACGCTCAAGGGGTTCTTCGGCCATGTGAACCATGGCGCGTGGATCGCGTGGAAACTGGCCGAAGACCCGGAAAACCCCGGCTTCGAGCAAAAGGTCGACATCAAGGACGACCACGGCAGCTACACCGTCTCGCGGCTGCCGCTGACGCGCCACCAGGTGCAGGAGTTCTACCACGTCTCCTCCAAGGAAGCCTTCTGGCCGATCCTGCATTCCTTCAAGGAACGCTACAATTACGACCCCGTCGACTGGGAGAATTTCCAGGAGGTGAACCGCCTGTTCGCGCAGGCCGCCGCGGAAGAGGCCGCCGAGGGCGCGCTCGTCTGGGTGCATGACTACAACCTGTGGCTCGTGCCCGGCTACCTGCGCCAGATCCGCCCGGACCTGCGCATCGCCTTCACCCATCACACGCCGTTTCCGGCGGCCGACATGTTCAACGTGCTGCCCTGGCGCAAGCAGATCGTCGAAAGCCTGCTCGCCTGCGACGACGTGAGTTTCCACATCCCGCGCTATGCCGCGAATTTCGTCTCGGTGGTCCGCAGCCTCTTCGACGTGGAGGCCTCCCATCGCGTGAAGGTGCCCGAGAAGTGGTTCACCGAGGGCACCGCGCTCACCGAACGCACGGTCCATGAGCGCATCACCTACGAGGGTCATGAGACGGGCGTCAGCGTCTGTCCGCTGGGAGTGGCAGTCGACTATATCGAAAGCCGCGCGCGCCGCCCCGAGACCGAGGCGCGCGTCAAGTAGATCTGGCAGGATCTCGGCCAATCCAAGCTCATCCTGTCGGTGGGCCGCACCGATTACACCAAGGGCGGCGCGCAGCAGCTGGAAAGCTTCGAGCGCATCCTCGAGACGCAGAAAGACCTGCGCGGCAAGCTGCGGCTCATGCATGTGTCCGTCGCGGCCAACCGCAACATGTCCTCCTACGAGGATATCCAGACCGAGATCGAACAGATCGCGGGCCGCATCAACGGGCGCTTCGGCACGCTGGAATGGCAGCCCGTGGCGCTGATCTCCCGCGCGATCCCGTTTGACGAGCTGGTCGCCTATTACCGCGCCGCGGACGTGGCCTGGATCACGCCGCTGGCCGACGGGATGAACCTTGTGTGCAAGGAGTTCGTCGCCTCCCGCGTCGATGGCGACGGGGTGCTGGTGCTGTCCGAGTTTGCCGGGGCCGCGGTGGAACTGGGCGATGCGGTCATCGCCAACCCCTTCTCCTACAAGGCGATGGACCGCTCGATCCTCAAGGCGATCGAGATGGACGGCCCCGAGCGGCGTCACCGGATGGAGCGGTTGCGCGCCGCGGTGCGCGACAACGACCTGGGCAAATGGGGGCCGGGCCGGTTGAGCGTGACCCCCGGACCCAAGCGCGCCGCCTGAGCATGCAGGGCGCGCAGGCCCGGAATCGACTTGCAGCGCGCGCGCGCCAACCCTAGAAGACTGCGAAATTCGATGTGGCACAGGGCCGGACCGGACGGGCGCACCGTTCGGCCCGGCTCAGACTTTCGTGAGGATGCGATGCAGATCACCGAGACCCTGGCCGAGGGCCTGAAGCGCGAATACCAGATCACCATCACCGGGGCCGATCTGGACGCCCGCGTGACCGACAAGCTGGCCGAGGCGCAGCCCGAAGTGGCGATGAAGGGCTTCCGCAAGGGCAAGGTGCCGATGGCGCTCCTGCGCAAGCAGTTCGGCCCCCGCCTTCTGGGCGAGGCGATGCAGGAAGCCGTGGACGGCGCGATGCAGGGCCACCTCGACGAAAGCGGCGACCGCCCGGCGATGCAGCCCGAGGTGAAGATGGTCAACGAGGACTGGAAAGAGGGCGACGACATCGTCGTCTCCATGTCCTACGAGAAACTGCCCGAGATCCCCGAGGTCGACTTCAAGGCGCTCAAGCTCGAAAAGCTGGTCGCCAAGCCCACCGATGAAGAGATCGACGAGGCGCTGAAGAACCTCGCCGAGAACGCGCAGAACTTCGACACCAAGAAGGGCGGCAAGGCCGCCGATGGCGACCAGGTCGTGATCGACTTCGTCGGCAAGGTCGACGGCGAAGCCTTCGAGGGCGGCGCGGCCGAGGATTACCCGCTGGTGCTGGGCTCCGGCAGCTTCATCCCCGGCTTCGAGGAACAGCTGATCGGCGTGAAGAAGGGCGAGGAAAAGGCCGTCGAGGTCTCTTTCCCCGAGGAATACGGTGCCGAGCACCTGGCCGGCAAGGCCGCGGTCTTCGACGTGACCGTCAAGGAAGTGAAAAAGCCCGTCCCGGCCGAGGTCGACGACGAGCTGGCCAAGAAATATGGCGCCGAAAGCCTCGAGGCGCTCAAGGGCCAGATCTCCGAGCGGATCGGCGCGGAATACACCGGCGCCGCGCGGCAGGTGCTCAAGCGCAAGCTGCTCGACCAGCTCGACGAACAGGTCTCCTTCGACCTGCCCCCAAGCCTCGTCGAGGCCGAGGCAGGCCAGATCGCGCACCAGCTGTGGCACGAGGAAAACCCCGACGTCCAGGGCCATGACCACCCCGAGATCACGCCGACCGAAGAGCACACCAAGCTCGCCGAGCGCCGCGTGAAGCTGGGCCTTCTGCTCGCCGAGCTGGGCCAGAAGAACGAGGTCACGGTCTCCGACGCCGAGATGACGCAGGCGATCATGATGCAGGCCCGCCAGTATCCGGGCCAGGAACGCGCCTTCTTCGAGTTCATCCAGCAGAACCAGCAGGCGCAGCAGCAGATCCGCGCGCCGCTGTTCGAGGACAAGGTCGTCGATTTCATCACCGAGCTGGCCGACGTGACCGAGAAAGAGATCTCCAAGGACGATCTCAAGGCCGCGGTGGACGCGCTCGAGGACGAGTGATCCGACAAGCCCCGATCGGGCTGCGCAAGACATCAAGGGGCGGTCCGATCGGGCCGCCCTTTTGCGTTGCGGCGGCCGCGCTGCCGCATTGCGGCGCCGGTTTTTCTGGTCGCCGCGGGGGCGCTTGGCATAGGCTTGTCCTATCGCAGGGTCAGGGTTTCCTCCGTTCCGCCGCAGGACCGGAACGACATAGGCTCGGACCACCCAACTTCCCGCGCGGGCGCCGTGACCCGCAGGGCCACGCAATAGGCGGAAGGAACACATCATGCGTCTGTTTTGTCTCAGTCTTTTTGGCGCGCTGGCGTGCAGCAGCGCGGCCATGGCCTGTCCGGGCCTCAACATGTCCTCGGGGGCGGTGACCTATGACGCGGGCCGGTTGGCCACGGCGCAAAGCGTGTCGCTGACCGCCGGGGGCGAGAATCGGCTGGAGCAATGCGGGCTGGGCAACCTCGGCTATGGACAGTTCCGCTCGGTGCCCGACCATTCCTTCGTGATCGCGGGCAACCTGCCGGCCGGGCTGACGCTGGCGGTCAATTCGGACTGCGACGCGGCGATGCTGGTCAACACCGCCGATGGACAGTGGCATTTCAACGATGACGGCAACGGCAGTCTCGATCCACGGATCGACATTCCCGCGGGGGCCGCGCTGAACGGGCAGGTCGATGTCTGGGTCGGCACCTTCGCGGGCGGCGATTGCGCCGCGACGCTGCAGCTGGCCCAGCAGGGTGCGCCCCTGCCCATGGCCCCGCCCTCGACCGGCGGCGGCATGGCGGGCGTCTCGCCGCCGCCGCTGCCGCAGCCCGTGCCCCAGCCCGCCCCGGTTCCCGCGCCCGTTCCTGTGCCGGTGCCCGCACCCGTGCCGGCCCCGATCCCCGCACCCGTGCCCGCGCCGATCCCGGCGGCGATCTGCCCCAACCCCAACATGGTCGGCCCCTCGCTGAACGTGACCGGCCCGCAGCTGGTCTCGGCGCAGGCCTATGTCGCGCAGGTCGGCGGCCAGCACGAAGTCGCCGACTGCCCCGGCATCGACGGCTGGGGCTACGCCAACGAGGCCCCGAGCTTCACGCTCTACATGTCGCAGATGACCGGCTACCAGTTCACCGCCGAGACGACATCGGATTGCGATCCGACGATGATCATCCGCGATGCCTACGGTCAGTGGCACTTCAACGATGACGGCACCAACGGCGTGCAGCCCCAGCTGCAGATCGACGGGTCGGCGCTGAACGGGCGGGTCGACATCTGGGTCGGCTCCTTCGGCGGCTCGACCTGCCAGGGCACGATCGTCTTCCGCAGTTCGGCGGCCATGGCCCCGATGCCCCAGCCCGGCGGCGGGATGGCCGGTTGCCCGAACCCCGCGATGCAGGGCGCGGTGGTCAACACCACCGGCTCGAACCTCTACAGCCCGACCGATTACGCGCTGACCGCGGGCGGCCCGACCGACATCTCGAACTGCGGCCTGCCGGTCGCGGCCTGGGGGTCGTTCTCGGCGCAGCCGAACTACAGCTTCTTCCTCTCGGGGATGCAGGAGTATGGCCGGCTCGAGATCGAGGGCGAAGCGAGCTGCGACACGCTTCTGCTGGTGCGCACGCCGGACGGGATGTGGCATTTCGACGATGACAGCAACGGCAACCTCAACCCGCTGATCAACCTGACCAACACCCAGATGCTGAACGGCCGCGTCGATGTCTGGGTCGGCACCTTCGGCGGCACCTGCCCGGCCACCATCGAGATGGAGACCTGGCACAGCTGACCGCCGCTGCGACGGCCGCGTCTCGGGCCCCCCGGATGGCAATGCGCCGTCCGGGGGGCCTTTTCGCTTTAGGCCGGTGTTAACCTGCCCGTGGCAGGGTGGCCTGCATGTGGCTCCTGTTGCGCGTTCTTGTTCTGGTCGTTGTTCTTGCGGGGCCCGCGTCGGCCTGTCCCGATCCCATCGCGGTGCCTGCGGCCCATGCCGCCTGGACCGGGCGCGACCTGTGGTCGCCCGAGGTGGTTCATCTGCGCGCGGGGGGCGCGGTTGCGCTCTGGCGCTGCGGCTTCGGACGGCAGGGCTTCGTGCGCCCTGCGCCCGACCTGCAGGCGCTGCTGACCGGCATGGGCCGCTACGCCCGGCTGCACCTGCGCGCCAATGCCGAGTGCGACACGGTCCTGTTGCTGCGCGATCCGCGCGGGCGCTGGTTCTTCGACGATGACAGCGGCACCGGGCGGACCGCCTCGCTCAGCCTCGATGCCCCGGCGGATGGCGCCTACCGGGTCTGGGTCGGCACCTACCGGCCCGGCGGCTGCGCCGCACGCCTCACGTTCGAGACGTTCTGACAGCCGCAGGCACGCTCAGCGCGCCAGCCGCATCAGGCGCGAGGCGTCGCCCTCGTCGGTGAGGAACAGGACCGCGCCGTCCGCATCGACGGCCACGTCGCGCACCCGGCCCACGCCTTCGGCCAGCCGTTCCTCGCCGGTCACCCTGTCGCCTGACAGCTCCAGCCGCACCACGGCCTGCGCCACCAGCCCCGCGGCGAGGATGTCGCCCCGCCACTCGGGGAACATCGCGCCCTCGTAGAACACCATCCCGCCCGGTGCGATCACCGGATCCCAGTAATAGCGCGGCGGCACGTAATCGGGCGCATGGGCGGCACGGCCGTCACCGACCTCGGAGCCGCCGTAATTCACGCCGTAGCTGGCGACGGGCCAGCCGTAATTGCCGCCCGGCTCGATCAGGTGCAACTCGTCGCCCCCCGCGGGCCCGTGTTCCAGCGTCCAGAGCCGCCCGGTCACGGGATCGACCGCCGCGCCCTGCAGGTTGCGATGCCCGTGGGAATAGAGCGCGGCCAGCGCGTCCGGCCTGTCGAGAAAGGGATTGTCCGGCGGCGCGCCGCCCTCGGGCGTCACGCGGATCACCGCGCCGTAGCCGGTGGCGGGGTCCTGCGCGCGCTCGGCATGGCGCATCCGGTCGCCCGTGGTCACGGCGACGGTCCCGTCGGGAAGCGGCACGATGCGGCTGCCGAAATGGCCGGGGATCATCGCGGGCGGATCCTGCCGGAAGATCTCGGTCACGTCCTGCAGCGCGCCCATGTCCTGCGACAGGCG